>NZ_JBEXSD010000006.1:0-127454 GCF_040613495.1 Nocardioides sp. NPDC006273
GTCGGGACGCACGCCACCAGCCTTATGTACCAGCCGCCGGCCCCAGCCCAGGCTGTGCCCGACACGCTCACTAGCAGCCTCGATCGTCACCCCCGAGGCATACCCGTCCCAAAACACACACTGCTCAGCACGTAACGGCCGATAAACCATGACGACAACTCCTTCAGAACGAAGGTGTTGCGCTGACTCCTTGAATCCGCCCGCCGTTGGGTAGGCGTTCACGAAGGTACGCCGGGTCGTGGGCGCGGTGATGGTGATGACTGCAGAGCAGCGCTGCGTTGTCGAGATCTGTCAGGCCGCCTAGGGACCAGGCGAGCCAGTGGTGGGCTTCGGCCCAGGTGCCGGGGATGTCGCAACCTTCTGCCTCACAGGTCGCTGATCGTAGGAGGAGCGCTCGGCGTTGGGCGGCGGTGAAGAAGCGTTCCTTTCGGCCGAGGTCGAGGACCTCGGAAGCCCCTCCGAGGACGGCCGGGATGATGCCGGCGGTGCACGCGAGCCGTCGGGCCTCGGCCGCGGTGATCGGGCTGCCGCCGAGGATCTGGCCGATGCCGGCGTCTTTGCGGAGCTGGTCGAGGTCGATGGTCACGATCACCGTGGTCGCATCCCCGCCATGGATCGGAAGCCGGGCCGGGTCGAGGGTCTCGAGCATCTGGCAGAAGGCTCGCCCGAGCCGTCGGGCGTAGGGCAGGTACTCACCGGTCTCGGTGCGGGTGCCGTCATCGCGTCGCGGGGAGGCGAAGGCCTCCAGGTTGGTGGCCAGCCGGTCCGCAGCAGCGTCCGGGATGACCGCGGAGATCCGGGTGGTGCCGTCCCCGACCCGGCGCATGGTCAGGCGGGTCTTCTTCCTTGCGTGGGCTTCCTCGGCCGCGAGTCGTTTGGCTTCTTCGGCTTCGGCGATCTCGGGGGCGATGACGTCGAGGATCCGGCGTCCTAGGCGGCGGAGTCGGGTGGGGTCGAACTGGGTCGCACAGGCGACCAGGGCCTCTTCCGCCCGGTTCTTGATCTCGGGGTCGAGGTCCGCGGGAAGGTCGTCGAGAGCAGCGACGATCACCTGTGCCTGGGCGAGGTTGCAGTCCCCGGCGCGCATCGCCGCAGCGACCCGGTGATAGGTCCGATCCAACCTGTGCGCGAGCCGGAGGTCATCGCGCAGGGCCTCGGGACGTTGGTGGGCGTGGTGATGCAGCCATGCCGCTACATCGCGAGCCGCGCTGTCCGCAGCGACATCGTCGGCAGCCGCGATCACGCGTAACTCGAGCTCGGCCAACTGGGCTTTCGCCCGGGCGATCTCAAGGAGCGTGACGGCCTTCTCGGAGGTGGCCATGAACGACGGGTTCGCATCCGCGACCTGATCGAGAGAGCCCGTGATCGCGACCACCGCCGCCAGCACAGGATGCTGGGGCTGCTGCAGTGTGCTCATCACGGTCACCTCCCGACGTACGAACTCAAAAGGACTTCCTGCTAATTGCAGAATCCCTGCTTGGTTCGCTGGTCCCGGAGGCCCGCCAAACACGGGCTATTACTTACCCTCGCAGCTCAGCGCTCACGCCCCTGGATCCCCTGGAATACCCCACGCCCGTTGTCTCCGGGGCTGAGAGGCACGCCTCAGATGAGGTGGTCGGCCTTCACGTTCACGCCTACCCCCACCATAACATAATATGTGAGGCAAAGGAAGAGGAAGACCGAAAACCCAATCAGGGACAAGTATCCCAAACCCAACCCGAACCGCTGCTGGAAGCCCGCAAGACAGCCAAATGGCACCCAGCCCGGACACCCTGCTTCTAAATCTCCCAACCCAGACAACGTATTGGCCCCACCCGTGCTGGAACCCAGGCACGAGACCGACGGACACACATCCACCCGACCCATACGCAAGCGGCCAGCGAGCCGAAATCCACTACTCTCAACCCCGATGCCCACCACCACCATCGCCGCCGCCTACGACAGCCGCGCAGCCGAATACATCGACCTCTTCGGAACCATCGACCAGCTCGCAGAACAAGATCGCGACACGATCACCACCTGGCGAGACACCACGACCGGCCGCCTCCTGGACGCCGGCTGCGGCCCTGGCCTCTGGAGCCAGGAGCTCACCACGGACGGCGTACGCGAAGTAGTCGGCCTGGACGCCTCCGCCGAGTTGATCAAAGCAGCCCGAGAGCGCTTCCCGGCCATCGCGTTCCACCAGGCCGACCTCGCCGCGATCCCACTGGAGGACCACTCGGTCGGCGGCATCCTGGCGTGGTGCTCGATCATCCACACCCCGCCCGCCGACCTCCCCGCCATCCTGAGCGAGTTCGCCCGCGTCCTCTCCCCCGGCGGATCGGCACTGATCGGCTACTTCGAAGGCAAGCCCGGCGAGGCGTTCGACCACGCCGTGCACACCGCTTACTACTGGTCGGCACAAGCGCTCGAAGATCTGCTCACCGAGCACGGTTTCGCCGTCGAGCGCGCGTCGGCGAGACAAGATCCGGGCGCACGCCGGCAGGGCGACCTCGTCGCAAGACTCATCGCCTGATCGCCCTTCGGCTTGACCCTCACGCAGCGTGAGGCTGAACGATTCCCCGCATGAGCGACTACTACGACGCATTCGAGGTCAGCCCCGTGCCGAAGCCGGGACCCGACGCGATGGCCCCGGAGCCGTTTCGCGGGATCTACGGGATGCCTCAGTTCCTGACGGTGCCGTGCACCGACCTGGCCACCTCGACGGACTTCTGGATTCGTGGCCTCGGGTTCATCGAGCTGTTCAGCGTCCCTGGACAGGTGGTGCACCTACGCCGCTGGATGTTCCAGGACGTGCTGCTCGTCACCGCCGGGCCTGACCTCACCGAGCCGACAGCGCCGCCGGCGACGAGCGTCAGCTTCTCCTGCGTACTGAGCCAGATCGAGCAGGTCGCAGAGAGCTGCCGGGCGATCCTCCCCGACAGCGTCGAAGGGCCGCGCGACACATACTGGAACACGCGCGACATCGAGGTGATCACGCCCGAGCGCACGCGGGTGATCTTCACGGCCGCGAAGGAGTACGAAGCGACGAGCCAGGGCGCCCGCAACCTCGATGCGATGGGCATCCCGGCACCGAGCGAGTCCTGAGGGCACAATGACGTACGTGGCTGAGCGATCGCACGACACCGGCCTGACGGTCGGCGACACCGCCGCGCTGATCGGCGTGACCGTGCGGACGCTGCACCACTGGGACGAGATCGGCCTGGCCACACCATCGGCTCGTACGCCGGCGGGCTACCGCCTCTACACCGACGCCGACCTGGAGCGACTGAACCGGATCCTCGCCTACCGCGAGACCGGCCTCGGGCTGGACGCGATCCGCGGCGTACTCGACGATGCGGCCTCCGAGATCGGAGCCACCCTCCAGGAGCAGCGCGAACGGCTCGCGGCGCGGATCGCGGACCTGCAACGGCTCGAGGACCGGCTGGCCAAGATGGCCGAGGCGCACGAGCACGGGATCCCGCTGAGTCCCGACGAGCAGGAGGCCACGTTCGGTCCCGGCTGGGATCCCGCCAGGAGCGCCGAAGCCCGTGCCCGCTGGGGCGACTCACCGCAATGGGCACAGTTCGCGGAGCGTGCGGCCTTCCGCTCCAAGCAGGAATGGCGCGATCTGAGCCAGGCGATGTCGACGCTCGAGCAGGATCTCGCCGGCGTGCTCGAGGGAGGCGTACGACCCGGCAGCCCCGAGGCCAACGAGCTGGCCGAGCGCCATCGGGAGATCTTCAGCAGCTTCTTCCCGATCACCCGCCAGATGCAGGTCTGCCTCGGCCGGATGTTCGAGGCAGACCCCGGCTTCGCGGCCCATTACGACGGCATCCGTGACGGTCTGGCGAGCTGGTTCCGCCAGACCGTCGACGAAGCGGCGAGAGCCCACGGCATCGACCCTGCCCTGGCCACCTGGCGCTGACTGCGTCAGGTGGCCGGCCGGCTGGTCAGTAGTGGCGCACGCAGTCGCGCAGGGCGAGAGCGGTCTCCATGGCGGCCGCGGCAGCCTCGTAGCCCTTGTCCTCGCGAGACCCCTCGAGCCCGGCCCGGTCGAGCGCCTGCTCCTCGTCGTCGCAGGTCAGCAGGCCGAAACCGACGGGGATGATGTGGTCGATCGCGATCCGGTTCAGCCCGTCGGTGGCAGCCGAGCAGACGTAGTCGAAGTGCGGGGTGCCGCCACGGATGACGACCCCGAGCGCGACGATCGCGTCGTAGCCGGACTTGGCCAGCGCGGCCGCGGCGACCGGGAGCTCGAAGGCGCCGGGCACCCGGACGATGGTCAGACCGCCGACGGAGGCCTCCTTGAGTGCCCTCTCGGCGCCGTTCAGCAGGCCGGCCATGACCTCGTCGTGCCAGCGTGCAGCGACGACGGCGACCCGCAGATCGCTCGCATCGACGACCTCGGGGGTCGGGGCTCCCTTGCCACTCATCGGTTCTCCTCAGACAGATCAGGCAGCGCGTGACCCATCCGGTCACGCTTGGTCAGCAGGTAGGCGAGGTTGTGCTCGTTGGGTCGCGGAGTGAGCGGAACCCGCTCGGCGACCTCGACACCGTACGCCTCCAGATGACTCACCTTCTCAGGGTTGTTGGTCAACAGCTTCACCGAGTCGACCTTGAGGTCGCGCAGGATCTGCGAGGCGGCGCCGTAGTGCCGCGCGTCGGCCGGCAGACCGAGATCGAGGTTGGCGTCGACGGTGTCCCGCCCGCCGTCCTGGAGCTGGTAGGCCTGCAGCTTGGCGAGCAGCCCGATGCCGCGGCCCTCGTGGCCGCGCAGGTAGACCACCACGCCGCACCCGGCGTCCGCGATCCGTGCGAGCGCCTCCCGCAGCTGCGGCCCGCAGTCGCAGCGCTGCGACCCGAAGACGTCCCCGGTCAGGCACTCCGAGTGCACCCGGGCGAGCACGGGCTCGTTCCCGCCGATATCGCCGTGGACCAGCGCGACGTGCTCCACCTCGTCGTCGGTGGTGAGATATCCGTACGCGGTGAACTCACCGAACTCGGTGGGCAGCCGGGTCACCGCGCGCCGCTCGACCAGCACCTCCGTACGCCGCCGGTAGGTCACCAGGTCGGCGATCGAGATCATCGCGAGACCGTGCTCGTCGGCGAACTCGCGCAGCTGCGGCGCGCGCTGCATCGTGCCGTCGTCGTTGACCAGCTCGACCAGCGCGCCGGCCGGCTCCAGGCCGGCCAGCCGGGTCAGGTCGACGGCGGCCTCGGTGTGCCCGACCCGCACCAGCACTCCCCCGTCACGCGCGCGCAGCGGGAAGACGTGGCCCGGCCGGGTCAGGTCCCCGGCCACCGAGCCAGGCCCGGCGAGCAGGCGCGTGGTGAGCGCCCGGTCGGCCGCGGAGATGCCGGTCGAGACGCCCTCGCGGGCGTCCACCGAGATCGCGTAGGCAGTCTGCTTGCGGTCCTCGTTGACACGAGTCATCGGGGGCAGGTCGAGAGCATCGAGCCGCTGCCCCGGCAGCGCCACGCAGATCACGCCGGAGGACCAGCGGATCGCGAACGCCATCACCTCCGGAGTCGCCAGCTCGGCGGAGAAGATCAGGTCGCCCTCGTTCTCCCGGTCCTCGTCGTCGACGACCACGACCGGCTTCCCGGCCGCCAGGTCGGCGATCGCGTTCTCGACCGGATCCAGCCGGACCCCGGCGTACTGTTCCTCGTGCGTCATGACCGCACCCCTCCCAGAAGCTTCTCGACATGCTTGGCGATGATGTCGGTCTCGAGGTTGACCTCGTCGCCGACGGCCCGGAACCCGAGCGACGTACGCGCCAGGGTCTCGGGGATGAGGCTGACCGTGAACGCGTCCTCGGTCACGGACACGACGGTGAGGCTGATCCCGTCCACCGCGATCGAGCCCTTCTCGACGACATAGCGCGCGAGCTCGGGCTCGATGGAGACGGTGACGAGCTCCCAGTGCTCGCTGGGCTCGCGGGAGACGATGCGCCCGACACCGTCGACGTGGCCCTGGACGATGTGGCCGCCGAGCCGGGTGGACGGGGTGACGGCTCGCTCGAGGTTGACCTGGTCACCGACCTCGATCGCGTGGAGGCTGGTGCGCTTGAGCGTCTCCAGCATCACGTCGGCGGTCCACGCCTTCTCCCCGAGCGTCGCGACGGTCAGGCAGCAGCCGTTGACCGCGATGGAGGCGCCCAGCTCGGCGTCCGACAGCACCGTCTCGGCCGTGATGGTGAGGCGCACGGCGTCGCCCTGGTCTTCGATCCCGGCGACGGTGCCGAGCTCCTCAACGATCCCGGTGAACATCACTGCTCCCCTTTCTGTGGTTCCACGATGCTGTGTGGCTTCAACATGGTGTGTGGCTCCAAGATGAAGCGCACGTTGGGCTCCTCGCCTTCGGCAGCGGGAGCGAGGACGTCGACCGAGCGCACGCGCGGGCGGAAGGCCTCTGAGATGGTGTCGATCCCGAGGTCGGCGACCGCCGAGCGCCCGGCGCCGAGCAGGAACGGGGCGACGTAGACGACGATCTCGTCGACCAGGTCCTCCTCCAGGAACGCCGCGGCCAGGGTCGGTCCGCCCTCGAGGAAGACGTGGCGACGCTCCCGCTGCCACAGCTCGGCCAGCGCCGAGCGCGGGTCGCGGGTGCGTAGATGGAGCGACGGCGCCTGGGTGTCGAAGATCCGGCGGTCTTCGGGAAGGTCGCGCTCCCCCATGACGACCCGCAACGGCTGTACGCCGAGCGGCCGGTCCTCCGGGTCCCGGACCGTCAGCGCCGGGTCGTCCACCTCGACCGTGTTGGACCCGACCAGCATCGTGTCGCTCAGCGCCCGCAGCTTGTGGGCGTCGAGCCGCGCGGCACGCGAGGAGACCCAGCGGGAGGTGCCGTCGACGGCGGCGCTGCGCCCGTCGAGCGTGGTCGCGAACTTCCAGGTGACGTAGGGGCGCTGCAGCTCGGCCGCCCGGGTCCAGACCCGGTTGAGGTCACCGGACTCCGCTGCGTACAGGCCCTGCTCGACCTCGATGCCCGCCTGCTTCAGCGTCGCGGCGCCACCGGCGGCGACCGGGTTGGGGTCGGACTGGGCGTAGACCACCCGGGCGACGCCGGCGTCGATCAGCGCCTGCGCGCACGGACCGGTGCGGCCGGTGTGGTTGCACGGTTCGAGCGTCACGACGGCGGTCGCACCGCGGGCCGCGTGCCCCGCCTTGGCCAGCGCGTCCACCTCCGCGTGCGGGGTGCCGGGACCACGATGGAACCCCTCGGCGACCGTCGACCCGTCAGCCCCCAGGAGTACGCAGCCCACCCGCGGGTTCGGATAGGTGGCCGGCCCCGGGGCGCCGATCGCAGCGGCCAGCTCCAGGGCGCGACGCATCGCTCCCGGCTCCGGGCCACGCTGGTCCAAGCTCTTCATCTGATCCCCTCTGGTCCGTCTCACGGACTCCGGGGTCAGGCCGAGACATCGCGCCAAGCCCTGTGGAACCAGGGTGGTCACGACGAATCGGGCTGCGTGCGTCTTCCCATCCGGACTTTAACCGTCGGTGCAGGAGTTTCACCTGCTCAACCGATGGCTGGCTGCCATCGGGTCGCGGACTTCTAAGCCCCAAATTGGTAGAGGGACCCAGTCACCGCCGGCTCGGAATTTCACCGACCCCAGAGCACGCGAGCACAAGCTCGTCTCCAACAAGTGTGCCACATGCACGGCACGACCCCGGATCAGGCGTCGACGGCTGAGACGGCCCTCTCCCGCAGCGAGCTGATCATCGCGTCCGGGTCGGCGGCCGAGTAGACGGCGAAGCCGGCCACGAAGACGTCGGCTCCGGCCTCGGCGCAGCGCTCGATCGTCTCCAGCGAGACCCCACCGTCGACCTGCAGCCAGGTCTCGACGCCGGCCTTGTCCATCATCGCCCGGGCCCGGCGGATCTTGGGCAGCACCAGGTCGAGGAACTTCTGCCCCCCGAAGCCCGGCTCGACGGTCATCAGCAGCACCATGTCGAGCTCGGCCAGCATGTCCTCGTAGGGCTCGATCGGGGTCGCCGGCTTGAGCGCCATCGACGCCCGGGCGCCCTTCGCCCGGATCTCGCGAGCCAGCCGCACCGGGGCCTTGGTGGCCTCGACGTGGAACGTCACCGAGCCGCAGCCGGCCTCGACGTAGGCAGGGGCCTCGCGGTCGGCGTTCTCGATCATCAGGTGAGCATCCAGCGGCACCGAGGTGGACCGTGCCAGCGCCTCGATCATCGTCGGCCCGAAGGTCAGGTTGGGCACGAAGTGGTTGTCCATCACGTCCACATGGATCCAGTCGGCGCTGGGGATCCTGGCCACCTCGGCCCCGAGGGCGGCGAAGTCGGCGTTGAGGATGGACGGAGTGATCTGGATGTGGCCCACGAAGGCACCCTAGATGACCTCAGGGGTCACAGGGCAGCCAGGTCGGCGTACGTCATTCCCTCGAGCGTGTCGCGGAAGACCCGGCGCTCACCGGGGGCTACGGGGACGTGGTTCTCGATGACGAGGACGGTGCAGCCGGCGGCCTCGGCGGAGCGGGCGCCGGTGTTGGAGTCCTCCACCGCGACGGTGTCCTCGGCCGCGACCCCGAGCGCGGCGGCCGCGGTGAGGTAAGGCTCGGGATGGGGCTTGCCGTTACGCACCATGTCGCCGGTCACGATGACCTTGAAGGTGCCCTCGGGCAGCTGCTCGAGGATGGGTCCGACGAAGCGGGCGTACGACATCGTCACCAGCGCACACGGCACGCCCTGCTCGACCAGGTCGGTGAGCAGCTCGCGTGCCCCCGGCCGCCACGGGACCTCACGCTCGACCTGCTCGACCACACCGTCGAGGAGCATCTCGACGATCTCCTCGGGCTCGTGGGGAAGGCCCATGCCCTCCTTGACCAAGCGCGCCGACTCGATCAGCGCATTGCCGACCAGCGCCATCGCCTGCTCCTCGGACCAGGTAGCCCCGAAGCGCTCGGCGATGGCGTACTCCGCCGCGATCCAGTAGGGCTCGGTGTCGACCAGGGTGCCGTCCATGTCCATGAGAACAGCCGCAGGTTTCATGGCGGGAATCCTGCCACAGCCTCTTTGCCTAAACCCCTTCCCGCCACGTCA
Source organism: Nocardioides sp. NPDC006273 (assembly GCF_040613495.1). Classification (NCBI taxonomy): domain Bacteria; kingdom Bacillati; phylum Actinomycetota; class Actinomycetes; order Propionibacteriales; family Nocardioidaceae; genus Nocardioides; species Nocardioides sp. NPDC006273. Next base: position 9,046 of record NZ_JBEXSD010000006.1, read on the forward strand.
GCGGACGTACTCGTCGTAGGTTCGCTGACCGCGGAACGGGGCGACGTGCTGGGCGATGATTCCGACGGGCACGGTCTCGCGCTTGAGGACGCCGTACTCCTCGGGCCAGCTGCCGTCGCGCGGCAGCTTGAAGGAGCCCATCAGCATGTCGATGACCGGCAGGTGGATGGCGTAGTTGCGGTCCCAGTAGTCGAGGTGCCGGGCATGGTGCCAGTGGTGATAGCGCGGTAGAACCACCAGATACTCGAGGAACCCGAACCGGATGCCGATGTTGGCGTGGGCGACGACCGCCTGGATGCCGACCAGCACGGCGTACGCGTTGACGACGGAGGTCGAGAAGCCGAGGAAGAGCAGCGGGAGCAGCACGATGCTGCGGGTCAGCACGGTCTCGACGAAGTGAACGCGGGAGCCGGCCAGCCAGTCGAGCTCGGGGCTGGAGTGGTGCACCGCATGGAAGCGCCACAGCACCATGATCCGGTGGTAGCAGCGGTGCAGCACCGCCTGGGCGAGGTCGGCGAGGAAGACAGCGAGCAGGAAGGCCACCACGAACGGCAGTCCGTCGATCCAGGCCTCTATGCCCGGGACCTTCAACGTCGAGACCACCAGCGACGTCGAGGTGGTGACCAGGATCAGGATGAGCTGCACCAGCACGTGGCTCATGAAGAAGTAGCACGCGTCGGTGCGCCAACCGGGTCGGAAGACCGGCACCGGCCGGCGGGCGAAGGCGTGCTCCAGCGGGATGAAGACCAGCGCGGAGAAGAACAGCGCGAGCACGAACCAGTCGAGACCGAGTGAGAACGGCGTGTCCTTGACCGAGCCGTCGAAAGGCACGTCGGTGCCGCCGAGCAGCACCGCGGCGGTCGCCGTGCCGACGCCGGTGAACGCCAGCCGCTTGTGCTGGTCACGCAGCACCGCGATCGTGCCGGCGAAGAAGGCGGCGGCCAGGCCGACCAGGAGCAGCGTACGCGCGAAGTCCTCGGTGTAGACGGCGCGGAACTCGCGGGTGGTCAGCAGCTCTGGGAAGTGGAAGCAGAGCACCGTGGCCAGGCTGAGGACACCCAGGAAGCAGGAGCTCGCGGGCGCGAGCAGGTGGTGACCCGGCAGGGCGAGGATTCGCGGCTGCGTTCTGGTGGCATCGGTGTCGGGCATGGCAGCAGTCTGGCCGCCCGGTCCCCCGCTCGGCCTGAGCTCACGTACTCATTTCCGAGGAGCGGCTGGCCGCTGACGATGCCTCAGCCGACGGGGACGGCCTCGATGCGGTCGATGCGGTCGATGCCGGCGTAGATGTTCATCGAGGAGCCCCGCAGGAAGCCGACCAGGGTCAGGCCGTTGTCGTCGGCCAGGTCGACGGCGAGCGAGGAGGGGGCCGAGACGGCGGCGAGCAGCGGGATCCCGGCCATCACGGCCTTCTGGACGAGCTCGAAGGAGGCCCGGCCGCTCACCATCAGCATGTTGTTGCGCAGCGGCACCAGGCCCTCGCGCAGCGCGTGCCCGATGACCTTGTCGACCGCGTTGTGGCGGCCGACGTCCTCACGTACGCAGAGCAGGTTGCCCTCGGCGTCGAAGAGCCCGGCGGCGTGCAGGCCGCCGGTGCTGTCGAAGACGCGCTGCGCCTCCCGCAGCCGCTCGGGCAGGATCGCCAGGAGCTCGGGGGTCACCCGCAGGGTGTCCTCGGCGACCGACCAGACCGAGGACGTACGCACCGCATCGAGGGACGCCTTCCCGCACAGCCCGCACGAGGAGGTCGTGTAGAAGCTGCGCTCCAGCGAGGCGTCCGGCGGTGGGACGTGCGCGGCCAGGCCGACGTCGACCACGTTGTAGGTGTTGCCGCCGTCGGCGGTCGCGCCGGCGCAGTAACGGACGCTCGCGACGTCTTCGGCAGAGTGCACGACGCCCTCGCTGACCAGGAAGCCGATGGCCAGGTCGAAGTCGCCGCCGGGGGTGCGCATGGTGACCGTCAGGGGCCGTCCGTTGACCCTGATCTCCATCGGCTCCTCGGCGGCCAGCGTGTCCGGCCGCCGCGAGATGACGCCGTCGCGCACGCGCAGCACCGGTCGTCCAACTGTCACTCGTCCCATATCAGCTCCTGAGGTGAGGGGTGGGCGTTTCTCGCTTGGATACCAGCATCACAGCAGAAGCCTCGGCCGCTGCTCTTGAGGCAGAGGAGGCCGACGCAGCGGCCCTCGTCGACCACGGCCAGACGGCGGCGGCCGCTCTCGGTCATCCGCACCCAGGTCTCCCACAGGTCGGCGGCCGACGAGGTCGTGCGGCCCTGCAGCGTGCCCAGAGCGCTCGCGGCCGCCTCCTCGCAGGCCTCGGCCTCGTGCGGCTCGATGACCGTCAGCAGCCGTTCATCGTCGACGACGAGCGCGGCGTGCACGTGGTCGTCGCGGAACAGGTCGCGTACGTCGCTGCTGGTCGCCGCCGCCGTCAACAGCTTCGGCCGACGGACCATGGCGTCGGCCACGGTCGCCTCTCCCGGCGCGTACGCCACTCGCCCACCGCCGTACTCGACCCCGTCGATGGGCCGGGTGGGCGGCTTCCCGATCCGGGTGAGCGGCACGCTGTCCTCGGTTCTCTCTGCGGTGCTGGTATCTCCAAGTCTGCCTCGGCACCATCCTGACATCACGAAGGTGCCACCAGTTGAACCGTCGACTCGGCACAGGATCGCCGGGCCACGTACGATCTGCCTACCCTACGACTGGTCCCGGAGGTTCAGTGAACGAGATCCAGCTCAGCGACCTGAGTCTGGGACGCCATATCGCCCAGGGCTCGCAGGGCCGCATCATCGAGCTGGCCGACCATCCCGGGACGGTCGTGAAGCTCTACCGGACCCGTGAGCTGGGCCTCGTCGACGGCCGCGCGCTGGCGGAGCTGGTGCGCATCCGCGGGTTGGTCGAGAGCGAGGGTCTCCAGGTGGACCACTTCGCCGCCTGGCCGCACACGGTGGTCCTGGACGGGCTGCGTACGGCGGGCTTCCTGATGCAGCGCGTGGCCGAGCCGTTCCTGGCCGGGTTCGGTCCGACGACCTCGCTGGCCGAGCTGGGGCTGCTCGTGAACACGGGCGACGTCCAGCAGCCCGGAGTCTACGAGCGGGTGCTGCTGATGCGGGCGCTGGCGGCGGTGATGGATGCGCTGCACCGTCAGGGGCTCGTCCTCGGCGACCTCTCGCCGCGCAACATCGCCTGGTCGGTGTCGCCGGTCCCGCGGGTGATGCTGCTCGACTGCGACGGGATCCGGCCCGCCGGCGAGGACGGCGTCCTGCCGCCCGCCGACACCCGTGGCTGGGAGGACCCCAGCAACGCCGGGCGGCCGCCGACCGCTGACAGCGACCGGTTCAAGCTGGCTCTCACGATCGCCCGCGTCCTGACGGGGAACCGCAACGCCGCCCCCGCCCTCCGGCCGGACCTGGGCTTCGCGGGCGAGGCCGGCATCCTGGTCGGCCCGCTCACCCGGCTGATGGACCAGGCCGCCGGTCCTCCCGGGCTCCGCCCGACCGCCTCGCAGTGGGCCACCGTCCTGGACGTACGCAGCCCCTGGGCGGGTGCCGCAGCGCCGATGGCTCCCCCCGCGCGCCCGCCGATGCCACCGCCGATGCCACCGGCGATGCGTTCGCGTGGTCCGTCTCCCAGCGGTGAGATCCTGCGGCCGTTCCGGCGACCGCGCTGATGAGGGCCGTCATCGCAACCCCCGTCGACAGGTTGCTGAGTGCTGGTCGCTGAGGCCGAGCGCCTCCTCACCGACGACCTGGTCGAATGGCTCGCCGACCTCGTCGACCCTGCACTGGTCCGGTGTGAGTCGCCGAAAGCACGACGGCAGGGCATGGTCGGTGCGGTCGTCCACCGCATCGGCGTCAACGAGACCTTCGGACTGCTGCACTTTCGTGACGGGCTCGAGCACAACCCGTTGCCGCTGCGCGACCCCGACGGGCTGCGGCTGGTGCTGGTGACCAGCCGCGGGGAGGATCTCGGCCTGGACGACGTCGAGTTCATCGACTGGAGCCGCGACGACGACTGCCAGCGCTGCCGTACGGCGCTGGAGAGCTGGGAGCCGCCTGCCTTCGACCGTGGCTCACGGATCACCTCGGTCGGCGCTCTCCACATCGCCTACGACCACTCCGACCGCGCGGGGATGACGGCCAAGGACGTCCTCTCCCGGCTCCGGCCGGCGGTCGCCGAGGCGAACGCGGGGCTGAGCTCATGGGACGGCGCGACGGTCGGCGCCTACTGGTACCCGGCCACCGAGACCTGGGCACACGTCGTCCCGCTACGCCTGGACCCTGCAGCCGACCCGGTCGCCGGCGTGCTCATCCAGCACCCCGACGGCTATCACCTCGTCACGATCCTCACCCGGCGTACGGCCTTCTGGAACCTCGTCAGCGTCGGTCAGGTGCCGCCTGCCTGGCTCGACAATCCTGCCCTCGACGACCCCGCAGACGACCCCGCAGACGACCCGGTCAACGAGCCGACCACCCCGACCACCGAGTGACCTCGACCGCGATCACCGGCCCCTGCGGCGGCTGCTCGCGATAGTCGGCGTACTTCGCGACCAGCGGCTCCAGGTCGTAGGACTCGTGGACCCTCGCCACACCGTCGGCGCGCGCCCACCACAGCTGGTCCCAGTCGTCGGCATACTCGTCGACCAGCACCGACACTCGCGGGTTCGCCGCGATGTCGTCGAGCCGCCGAAGCCGCGTCGTCGACTTCGGCTTGTGGTCGACAGCAGTGATGAGTACGCCGCCGGCCACCGTGAACACGATCGGCACCACCCGCGGCGTCCCGTCGGCGGCCACGGTCGCCAGCCGCGCCACCCGCGCCGACGCGAACCGCTCTCGAGCCCACTCTTCGTCGCGCTTCATGAGCCGACCCTAGCGGCCACAAGTGGCGACGAAATAGCCCGCGACACGCCTGTTCACGGCGTGTCGCGGGTCGACCGGGCGGCCGTTGTGGCCGCCTGCCCGTGGGGGCGCTGAGCTCAGTCCTCGGGGTCGTAGCCCAGATTCGGCGAGAGCCAGCGCTCGGCCTCGGTCATCGTCCAGCCCTTGCGCTTGGCGTAGTCGGCGACCTGGTCCTGCCCGATACGCCCCACGACGAAGTACTGCGAGTCGGGGTGGGCGTAGTAGAGGCCGGAGACCGAGGCGCCGGGCCACATCGCCATCGACTCGGTGAGCTCGATGCCGGTTTTCTCCTTGACGTCGAGCAGCGACCAGATGGTCTGCTTCTCGGTGTGGTCGGGGCAGGCCGGGTAGCCCGGGGCAGGGCGGATGCCGGTGTACTTCTCGGCGATCAGGTCCTCGTTGGACAGCGAGCCGTCGGTCTCGTCGGCGGCGTAGCCCCAGAACTCGGTGCGTACGCGCTGGTGGAGCCGCTCCGCGAACGCTTCGGCCAGGCGGTCGGCGAGCGCCTCGACCATGATCGCGGAGTAGTCGTCGAGCTCGTTCTTGAACGCCATGACCCGCTCGGGCAGGCCGATCCCGGCGGTCACCGCGAAGGCACCGACGTGGTCTGCTCCCTCGCCGACCGGCGCGACGAAGTCGGCCATCGACTTGTTGGAGATGCCGTCGCGGTGCTGGCCCTGCTGACGCAGCTGGAACAGCGTCGCCCGCTCCTCGGTGCGCGAGGGGTCGGTGTAGACGACCACGTCCTCGCCGGTCGAGTTGGCCGGGAAGAGCCCGTAGACGCCGCGCGCCTCGATCCACTTCTCCTCGATGATCTTGTCGAGCATCGCCTGCGCGTCGTCGAAGAGCTTGCGCGCCTCCTCGCCGGTGGCCGGGTTGTTGAGGATGTCGGGGAATCGGCCCTTCATCTCCCAGGAGTTGAAGAACGGCTGCCAGTCGATGTAGTCCCGCAGCTCGGCTACGGAGTAGTCCAGCAGCGTGTGCACCCCGGGCTGCGCCGGCTCCGGCGGCAGCAACGAGTAGTCGATCTCGGGCTTGTTGGCCTTCGCCTGGACGTGCGTGAGGGAGACCCGCTCGCGCCGCTCGGCGTGGCGCGCGCGCAGCGAGTCGTAGTCGTCCTTGACCTCGGCCATCAGCTTCTCGCGCCGGCCGGCGTCGAGGAGGGCTGCCGCGGTCGGCACCGAACGGGAGGCGTCCTTGACCCAGACGACCGGGCCGTCGTACGCCTTGTCGATCTTGACCGCGGTGTGGGCCCGCGACGTGGTGGCGCCGCCGATGAGCAGCGGCAGGTCGAGCCCGACCCGCTGCATCTCTGCTGCGAAGCCGACCATCTCGTCCAGCGAGGGCGTGATCAGCCCGGAGAGGCCGATGATGTCGGCGTCGTGCTCCTTGGCGGCGTCGAGGATCTTCTGCGCCGGGACCATCACGCCGAGGTCGATCACCTCGTAGTTGTTGCACTGCAGCACCACGCCGACGATGTTCTTGCCGATGTCGTGGACGTCGCCCTTGACCGTGGCCATCACGATGGTGCCCTTCTTGGTCTCGGCGTCACCGGGCTTCTTCTCGGCCTCGATGAACGGGATCAGATAGGCGACCGCCTTCTTCATCACCCGGGCGCTCTTGACCACCTGCGGCAGGAACATCTTGCCGGCGCCGAACAGGTCGCCGACGACGTTCATGCCGTCCATCAGCGGGCCCTCGATGACCTCGATCGGACGGCCACCACGGGCCGAGATCTCGGCGCGGAGCTCCTCGGTGTCGGCCTCGACGTAGGCGTCCAGGCCCTTGACCAGCGCGTGGGTGATCCGCTCGCCGACCGGCAGCTCGCGCCAGGCCTCGGCCTTCGCCTCGGCCTCGGGCGTGTCCCGGTTGTACTTGGAGGCGATCTCGAGCAGCCGCTCGGCCGCGTCGGGCCGCCGGTTGAGCACGACGTCCTCGATGCGGTCGCGCAGCTCGGCGTCGACCTCGGAATAGGGCACCAGCGCGCCGGCGTTGACGATGCCCATGTCCAGGCCCGCCTCGATCGCGTGGTAGAGGAAGACCGCGTGGATCGCCTCGCGCACCGGGTTGTTGCCGCGGAAGGAGAAGCTCACGTTCGAGATGCCGCCGGAGACCTTGGCGCCCGGGAGGTTCTGCTTGATCCAGCGGACCGCCTCGATGAAGTCCTGGCCGTACGTCGCGTGCTCCTCGATCCCGGTCGCGACCGCGAACACGTTGGGGTCGAAGATGATGTCCTCGGGGTCGAAGCCGACCTCGTCCACGAGGATCCGGTAGGCGCGCTCGCAGACCGCGATCCGGCGCTCGTAGGAGTCGGCCTGGCCGTCCTCGTCGAAGGCCATCACGACCGCCGCGGCGCCATAGCGCTTGCACAGCTCGGCGTGCTCGACGAAGGACTCCACGCCCTCCTTGAGCGAGATCGAGTTGACGATCGGCTTGCCCTGGACGAGCTTCAGCCCGGCCTCGATGACCTCCCACTTGGAGGAGTCGATCATGATCGGCACCCGGCTGATGTCGGGCTCGGAGGCGATCAGGGTGAGGAACCGGGTCATCGCCGCGACCCCGTCGATCATGCCCTCGTCCATGTTGACGTCGATGACCTGCGCGCCGTTCTCGACCTGCTGCGCGGCCACCGAGAGGGCGGTGTCGAAGTCACCGGCCTTGATCAGGTTTCGGAACCGCGCCGAGCCGGTGATGTTGGTCCGCTCCCCGACGTTGACGAAGAGGCTCTCCTCCGTCACCGTGAACGGCTCCAGACCGGACAGGCGCAGCGCGGGCTTCACCTCGGGGATCTCGCGGGGCGTGACGCTCTCGACCTGCTTGGCGATCTCGGCGATGTGGGCCGGCGTGGTGCCGCAGCAGCCGCCGACGAGGTTCACGAAGCCGGCAGTGGCGAACTCGTGGACGTGGCCGGCCGTGTCGGTGGGGCCCTCGTCGTACTCGCCGAAGGCGTTCGGCAGGCCCGCGTTGGGGTAGCACGACACGAACGCGTCCGAGATCCGGGCGAGCTCGGCGATGTAGGGGCGCATCTCCTGGGCGCCGAGCGCGCAGTTGAGGCCGACTAGGAGCGGCTCGGCGTGGCGTACGGAATCCCAGAACGCCTCCGTGACCTGCCCGGACAGCGTGCGTCCGCTGGCGTCGGTGATCGTCCCGGAGATGACGACGGGCCAGCGGCGGCCGTACTCCTCGAAGACCTGCTGGACGCCGAAGATCGCCGCCTTGGCGTTGAGGGTGTCGAAGATGGTCTCGATGAAGATCAGGTCCGAGCCGCCCTCGAGGAGCGCGCGGGTGGCCTCGGCGTAGGCGTCGCGGAGCTGCTCGTAGGTGACGTTGCGGGCGCCGGGGTCGTTCACGTCGGGGCTGATGGAGGCCGTCCGCGACGTCGGGCCCAGCGTGCCGGCGACATAGCGCGGCTTGTCGGGCGTCGAGTAGGCGTCCGCGGCAGAACGGGCCAGTCTGGCCGCCTCGAAGTTGATCTCGTAGGCGAGGTCGACCATGTCGTAGTCGATCAGCGAGACCGCGTTGGCGTTGAACGTGTTGGTCTCGATGATGTCCGCGCCGGCCTCGAGGTATTCGCGGTGGATGCCCTCGATGATCTGCGGCTGGGTGAGGTTGAGCAGGTCGTTGTTGCCGATCAGGTCGACGTGCCAGTCCTTGAACCGCTCGCCGCGATAGCCGGCCTCGTCGGGACGGTCACGTTGGATCGCCGTGCCCATCGCGCCGTCGAGCACCATGATCCGCTCCTTGAGGGTGGCAGACATGGTCTCGGTGACATCAGGGCGCAGACTCACTCTTGGTTCCTTCCCGGCGTGCATTCTGGTGTGATCGGCTTTGCCTGAAACACGCTACGGCGTAGATGTGCGGGCAACGCCATCTCATTCCGCATCCTGACACCGCCAGTCCACCAGGTGGGAATTCGTGAGGTGTACGCAGGGTGAACGACGTCATCGGACTGGTGCTCATGGCTAGGGTGGAGAGGTGATCGAGATCGAAGAGACCCGCGACCTGGTCGATCCTGTGGTGATCGCCGCGTTCGAGGGATGGAACGATGCGGCCGATGCCGCGTCCGGCACGGTTGACCATCTGATGGACGTCTGGCATGCGCGGGTGGTGGCCGAGATCGATCCCGAGGACTTCTACGACTACCAGGTCAACCGCCCGGTCACCGGGACCGATGAGAACGGCTTCCGTTCGATCACCTGGCCCACCACCCAGGTGGCCGTCTGCTCCCCACCCGATATGGACCGTGACATCATCCTCGTGCGCGGCATCGAGCCCAACATGCGCTGGAAGCAGTTCGTCGGCGAGATCCTGGAGTGCGTCGACGAGCTCGGCGGCCAGCTCGTGGTGACCCTCGGCGCGCTCCTGGCCGACGCCCCGCACACCCGCCCGATCCCGGTCTCCGGCACCGCCACCGAGCCCGATCTCGTCGACCGGCTCAAGCTCGACTCGCCGACGTACGAAGGGCCGACCGGCATCGTCGGCGTCGTCCAGGAGGCCTGCGTCCAGTCCGACATCCCGGCGGTCTCCTACTGGGCGGCCGTCCCCCATTACGTCGCCGCGCCGCCGTGCCCCAAGGCCACCCTCGCGATCATCAACAAGCTCGAGGACCTGCTCCAGTGCTCCATCCCCCTCGGCGACCTCCCCGAGGACGCCAAAGCCTGGGAGCGCGGCGTCAACGACCTCGCCGAGGAGGACGAGGACGTCTCCGACTACGTACGCTCCCTGGAGGAGGCCCGCGACACCGTCGACCTCCCCGAGGCGAGCGGTGACGCGATCGCCCGGGAGTTCGAGCGCTACCTCAAGCGTCGCTCCGACGACTCCTGACAGCCGAAGCGTCACTCCCGTCGGCCGAAGCGTCACAGCGATGACGTCTCGGCCGACCGGAGTGACGTCTCGGCTAAAGCTTGATGCCCAGCGCGGCGTCGACGAGCTTGGTGATGGCCTCGCCCGCAAGCGCGTCGGAGGTCTCGGCGAGGCCGCCCTCACCGAGCGTGGCGGCGACCCAGGCGTCGACGGCCTTGACCGCGCGCGGGGCGTCGAGGTCGTCGGCCAGGGCGCCGAGGACCGTCTCGACGACCGGCGCCGCGGGGGCGCCGCGGCCGAGAGCGACGGCCTTGCGCCATTCGGCGACCTGGTCGACGGCGTCGAAGAGCTTGGCGTCGGTCCACTCCCAGTCGTCGCGGTAGTGGTGGCCGAGCAGCACCAGCCGGATCGCCATCGGGTCGATCTCGGAGTTGCGCAGCGCGGAGACGAAGACGAGGTTGCCCCGCGACTTCGACATCTTGTGACCGTCGTAGGCCACCATCCCGCCGTGGGTGTAGATCTCGGCGAACTCCTTGCCTGCCGCACGCGAGTGCGAGCCGGACATCTCGTGGTGCGGGAAGATGAGGTCGGAGCCGCCGGCCTGGACCGTGAACCCGGCTCCGAGGTGCTCCAGGGCGATCGCGGTGCACTCGATGTGCCAGCCGGGTCGGCCCGGGCCGTAGGGCGAGGGCCAGGACGGCTCCCCCGGGCGCTCGGCGCGCCACAGCAGCGGGTCGAGCGGGTCCTTCTTGCCGGCCCGCTCGGGGTCGCCGCCTCGCTCACCGAAGAGCTCGAGCATCTCCGAACGAGACATCCGTGACTCCTCGCCGAAGGCCTCGTCGACCGCCACCGAGGCGTAGACATCATCGTCGACCTTGTAGATCGCACCGCCCTCCTCGAGCTCGCCGATCAGCGAGACCACCAGCGGGATCGACTCGACGGCACCGATGTAGTTCTGCGGCGGCACGACCCGCAGCGCCTCCATGTCCTGGCGGAAGAGCTCGGTCTCGCGCTCGGCGAGCGCCTCCCACTCGATCCCGACCTTGTCCGCCCGCTCGAGCAGCGGGTCGTCGACGTCGGTGACGTTCTGGGTGTAGTCGACCTCGTGGCCGGCGTTGAGCCACGCGCGGTGGAGCAGGTCGAAGGCGACATAGGTGTTGGCGTGGCCGATGTGGGTCGCGTCGTAGGGCGTGATGCCACACACGTACAGCGAACGGCGTCCCTGACTTTCCGTCGGGACGACCGCGTCCCGCTGATGGTCATAGAGCTGCACCTCGGGCCCTCTGGCGGACAGTTCTGGGACTTCGGGTGCAGACCAAGCGCGCATGAGTGCAGCCTACTTGGCGCGCACCACGTGTCTCAGAAGGGCGGCCACGGGATGACATGGCGGTCGTACTCCGGCCGCGGGAAGACGCCCTCGGCGAGCAGCGTCTCGCACCGCAGAGCGAGCGCTTCGAGATCCCCACCCGAGAGGTACGCCGCCAGCTCCCGCCCGAGCGCACCGGAGAGCCCCGCGTGGACTGCCCGGATCCCGGCGAGCTCCTCGTCGGAGAAGCCCAGCCCGTGCCATCCCCACAAGATGGTGCGCAGCTTCGGCTCTTCGTGGAAGGTCAGCCCGTGATCGCAGCCGAAGCGGTGTCCGTCGGCGACCGCCAGGACGTGTCCGCCCTTGCGGTCGGCGTTGTTGGTGATCGCGTCGAAGACCGCCATCCGCCGCAGGGCGGGCGTGTCCTCGTGAGCCAGCGAAACGACCTGGTCGAGCGCGTCATAGCCGTCGAATACGTGCCGGAATCCGTCGGGGATCTCCCCGACGGGGACGATCGTCACCGGCTCCACGCTCTCGTCGGCCGAGATCCAGCGCTGCACCATCCCGACACCGTGCGGCCCTTCGCCGAGCCAGGTCTCGGGCACGACCGACCAGCCCAGCGCCTCGGAGACGAGGTAGGAGGCCACCTCGCGGTGGGCGAGGTGGCCGTCGGGGAAGTCCCACAGCGGCCGCTCTCCCGCGATCGGCTTGTAGACCACCTCGGTCTGCCCGATGGTGGCCAGGAACGTCGCGTTAGAGGCAGTCGTCAACCGTCCGACGAGCTCCATCGCCCCGTCGGCCGCATCGGTGGACTCGATGACCGGCTCCACCGGATCAGACCGGGTCGCGCCGCTTGAACCCGTTCGCCCGGACGCACAGGTGGCCTTCGGGGTCGATCGGGAAGCCGCAGAACGGGCAGTTGGGACGTCCGGCGCCCAGGACCGCCTCGGCACGTTTGACGAACGCCCGGGCGTTGCCCGGGTCGAACCGCACCAGCAGCACCTCGTCGGGCTCCGACTCCTCCAGCTCGATGGCCGCCACGGCGTCCTCGTCGACCAGGTGGCCGGCCTCGTCGACCTCGGCGATGATCTCGGTCTCGCTGATCGGAAAGACCTCGAGGACCACCTTGTCCTCGTCGGGGTCCCAGGCCAGCGTCATCGTGCCCGCCCGGAACTCCTCCTCGATCGGCTGCTCCAGCGGCCCGTTGTCGTCGAGGTCGACGGGGGCGATCGCGGGCACCACGGCGGGAGCCGACTTCATCACCTCGTCGAGGAGCTCGTCGAGCCGCTCGGTGAGCACCGTGACCTGCTGCTTCTCCAGGGCGACCGAGACGAGCCGCGTCCCCTCACGTGCCTGGAGGAAGAACGTACGCGCCCCTGGCTCGCCGACGGTGCCGACGACGAATCGTTCGGGCGGATCGAAGGCGTGCATCACAGGCATGGTCAAACCTTATCCAGACCGTCCTCGGGACCCGAGCCGCCGCCCACGACGGCGTCGTTTCGCCGGCGTGACGGCTTGCGCCCCTTCTTCGCGGGCGTCCTCTTGGAAGAGCCCTGTGGCGCCAGCCAGGAGAGGTCGCCGGCGTGGGTGTTCGTGGCCAGGACCGAGGGCCGCCCCTCGCCGTAGCGGACCACGGAGATGGAGGCCGGGTCGACGTGCAGCCGCTGGAACAGGTCCAGGTGCATGCCGAGCGCGTCGGCCAGGATCGCCTTGATCAGGTCGCCGTGGCTCACGCACAGCCAGACCGCCGAGTCTCCGTGCGCCGCCGTGACGGCGGCGTCGTGGCGGCGTACGGCCTCGACTCCGCGGGCCTGCATCGCCGCCATCGACTCGCCACCGGGGAACGTGACCGCGGACGGCTGCGCCTGCACCGTCTTCCACAGCCTTCGGCGCGCCAGCGTGCTGAGCTTCTCCCCCTGCCACTCGCCGTAGTCGCACTCGGACACGCCGTCCTCGACGACGACGGCGGGCTGCTCGGGGCGGTCCCCCAGGATCACCGACAGCGTCTGCTGGCAGCGCTCCATCGGACTGGTGACCGCCAGCGCGAGCGGCACCGGCGCGATCCGTTCAGCGGCCCTGCTCGCCTGCTCCACCCCGCGCTCGTCGAGCTTCACCCCAGGAAGCCGGCCGGCCAGGGTGCCGGATGCGTTCGCCGTCGTACGGCCGTGTCTCACCAGGATCATCGTCGCCACGATTGGCGACCCTATCCATCCCGGGGAAGGCGCACGGCATGCCCTAACCTGAAAGCGTGATCGTCGACAGCGCTCTCTACCGCGCCGGTGCGCGCGCGCAGACCGACTGTTCGCCCCACGACTACGCGGCGCTGCGCCGCGGGGTGAAGGGCGAGGGCGACTTCGTCTGGCTCGGGCTCTACCAGCCCAGCCAGTACGAGCTCGAGGAGGTCGCCGAGGCCTTCGGTCTGCACCCGCTCGCCGTGGAGGACGCGCTGACCGCCCACCAGCGCCCCAAGCTGGAGCGCTATGAAGGCGCGATGTTCCTCGTCGTCAAGACGCTGTGGTACGTCGATGCCGAGGACGCCGTCGAGACCGGTGAGGTCGCCTTCTTCATCGGCCCCGACTACGTGATCACCGTCCGCCACGGCCGCGGCTCCCAGCTCGCGCCCGCCCGCGAGCTGCTGGAGACCAGCGACGAGCACCTGCTCACCGAGGGCTCCTACTCGGCGGTCCATGCGGTCGTCGACTACATCGTCGACGGCTACGTGGACGTGGCGAACGAGCTCACCAAGGACGTCGACGAGGTCGAGACCTCGGTCTTCTCCGACGAGCGCACACACGACTCGGCCCGGATCTACCGGCTCCGCCGCGAGCTGGCAGAGGTACGCCGCGCGGTGATGCCGCTGCGCGAGCCGGTGCGCCGCTTCGCCAACGGGGAGGGCGGCATCGAGCCCGACCTGCGTCCCTACTTCCGCGACGTCCTCGACCACCTCTCCTCCATCGTGGAGTCGATCGAGAACCTCGAGACGCTGCTGTCCTCCGCCTTCGAGGCCCACCTGGCGCAGCTCTCGCTGCAGCAGAACGACGACATGCGCAAGATCTCCGCGGGCGCGGCGATGATCGTGGTGCCGACCCTGATCGCCGGGATCTACGGGATGAACTTCACCCACATGCCCGAGCTCGACTGGAGGTTCGGCTACCCCTTCGCGCTGCTGCTGATGGGCGGCGTGATCACCGGGATGTGGATCTTCTTCCGCAGGTCCGGCTGGTTCTGACCCCGCTGGTCGAGCCGCCGGTCAACCTCAGTGCAAGAAGGTGAACAGCGGTGAGTCAGGCGCGATCCGCTCGATGAGCAGGTCGCTGTCCCCCATCCGCTCGAGCAGACCATCGAGCCCGTCGGCGGAGTCGAGGTCGATCCCGATCAGCGCGGGGCCGAGCTCGCGGTTGGACTTCTTGACGTACTCGAAGACGACGATGTCCTCACCGTCGGCGAGAACGTCGTCGAGGAAACCTCGCAGCGCCCCGGGCGCCTGCGGGAACGAGACCAGGAAGTAGTGACGCAGGCCCTGGTGGATCAGCGCGCGCTCGAGCACGTCGGCGTAGCGGGAGACGTCGTTGTTGCCGCCGGAGAGAACCGCCCCGACGCGGGTGGCGCCACGCAGGTCGACCTGCCCCAGCGCAGCGACCGCGAGCGCGCCGGCGGGCTCGGCGATGATCCCCTCGGTCTGGTAGAGCTCGAGCATCTCCACGCAGACCGCGCCGACCGGAACGGAGACGAGCTCGTCGACGTACTCCTTGACGATCGGGTAGGTCACCTTCCCCGCGGTCGCGACCGCGGCGCCGTCCACAAACGTGTCGAGCGCCTCGAGTCGCACCGGGCCGCCGGCCTCGATCGCGGCGGCCATCGAGGCGGCGCCCGCAGGCTCGACCCCGACGATCCGGGTCTGCGGCCAGACCTCGCGCACCCAGGTCGCCACGCCGGAGGCGAGCCCGCCGCCACCGACCGGCAGCAGCAGCACGTCCAGCGGCTCGGTGATCTGGGAGGTCAGCTCGTAGCCGACGGTGCCCTGACCGGCGATCGTGCGCGGGTCGTCGAAGGCCGAGACGTACGTCGCCCCGAGCCCGCGGCCCAGCTCGTAGGCGTAGGCGGAGGCCTCGTCGTAGGTCGAGCCGTGGAGCGTCAACGTCACGTGGGAGCCGCCGAGGGCGGTGATCCGGTCGCGCTTCTGCTTGGGCGTGTTGGTCGGCACCACGATGTGGCCGGGCACCCCGAGACGGGCGCACGAGATCGCGACACCCTGGGCGTGGTTTCCGGCGCTGGCGCACACCACGCCGCGCTCGAGCTCGTCGGGCGAGAGCGAGCTCATCAGGTTGTAGGCGCCCCGGACCTTGTAGGAGCGGCCCAGCTGCAGGTCCTCGCGCTTGAGCAGGACCTCGGCGGCGTACCTCTCCGAGAGTCTGACGGAGCGTTCGACCGCCGTGCGCGTGGCGATCGTGCGCGCGGCGGCTTCCTCGATCGCAGCGGGTGTTACGACGGACTTCGCACCGGACTCAGACACATCCGTGAGTTTGGCACGATCACCACTCGGTGAGCACACCCACGCCGAGGAGCACCAAGACGGTGAGACCGAGGACGACCCGGTAGATCACGAACGGGGTGTAGGTGTTGCGGGAGAGGTACTTGAGGAGCCAAGCGATCACGGCGTAGCCGAGGACGAACGAGACGATCGTGGCGACGATCGTCGGGCCCCAGCCATAGAGGTTGGCTCCGTGGGCGATCTCGCCCATCTCGAACAGGCCGGCTCCGAAGACCGCCGGCAGCGCGAGCAGGAAGGCGTAGCGGGTCACCGTGGCCCGCTCGTAGCCGAGCGCACGGCCCATCGAGATCGTGGCCCCCGACCGGGAGACTCCCGGGATCAGCGCGCAGGCCTGGGCGCAGCCCATCAGGACCGCGTCACGCCAGGACAGGTCATCGAACCGCTTGCGGTTCGCGCCGATCCGGTCGGCCACACCGAGGACGATGCCCATGACCACGAGCATGGTGCCGACGACGTACAGGCTGCGCAGGTCGTGCTCGATGACGTCCTTCATCACGACGCCGATCGCCGCGATCGGGATCGAGCCGACGATGATGAACCAGCCCATCCGGGCGTCGGTGTGGCTGCGCAGCTCGGCGTTGAAGAGGCTGCGGAACCAGGTCACGATGATGTCGCGGATGTTGCGCCACATGTAGATGACCACGGCCAGCTCGGTGCCGATCTGGATCACGGCGGTGAACGCCGCGCCGGGGTCGCCCCAGCCGAGCAGCTCGGGGAAGATGCGCAGGTGCGCGCTCGAAGAGATGGGCAGGAACTCGGTGAGTGCCTGAAGGATGCCCAGTGCGATCGCCTGCAAATAATCCACGGGCGGAAACTCTAAGGGGCATGTACGCGGCGCCCGACCGCTGCCTCCCCGCCGGAGTGTCCGCCGTCACTGCCAGCGTGTCCGTCCGGGGCCGAAGGGAGGGCCCGGATAGATTGTCCCCATGCAGAGCCGACTCCTCGGAGCCACTGGGCTGCGAGTCTCGTCTCTCGCCCTGGGCACCATGACCTGGGGCAGCGTGACCGATGAGCACGAGGCCCGTGAGCAGCTGGCCGGCTTCGCCGAAGCCGGCGGCACCCTCCTCGACACCGCCGCAGGCTACGGCGGCGGCGCGTCCGAGGCGCTGCTCGGCTCGCTCCTCGGCGAAGGCGTCGTGGCCCGCGACGATGTCGTCCTGGCGACCAAAGGCGGCATCACCTGGCGCGGCGGCGACCGCGGCGTCGATACCTCGCGCGGCGGGCTGATCACCGGTCTCGACGCTTCGCTGAAGCGGCTCGGCGTGGACCACGTCGACCTGTGGCAGGTGCATGTCTGGTCCCCCGAGGTGCCCCTCGAGGAGACGCTCTCGGCGCTCGACATGGCGCTGAGCAGCGGCCGGGCGGCGTACGTCGGGGTCTCCAACTACAGCGGATGGCAGACCGCCCAGGCGGCGACCTGGCAGCGAGCCGTGCCCGGGCGAGCGATCCTGGCCTCCACCCAGGTGGAGTACTCACTCCTGGCCCGCGACATCGAGTACGAGGTGGTGCCGGCCGCCGAGGCGATGGGAATGGGCCTGCTGGCCTGGTCGCCGCTGGCGGGTGGCGTGCTGACCGGGAAGTACCGCACCGGCACCCCAACGCACTCCCGCGGCGCCGACCCCAACTTCTCCGCCCGGGTGGATGCCTACGACGACGAGCGCTCCCGCGGGATCGTCACCGCCGTCGCCAAGGCCGCTGAGGGTCTGGAGTGGACGCCTCTGCAGGTCTCGCTGGCCTGGGTGCGCGACCGTCCGGGTGTCACCGCACCGATCCTCGGGGCGCGTACGGCCGCTCAGCTCAAGGAGGCACTGCAGGTCGCCGACCTCACCTTGCCGCCCGAGATCGCGCTCGCTCTCGATGACGTCTCCGCCGTCTGAAGAACTTCCCTCGCGAGAACATCGATCCCCCGGAGGTCGAGCTCGTCGAGACCACCCCACGGGAACATCCGATCCGGCACACTGGTTCTCCTGAGTAGTCCATCAGAAGGAGTGCTGCCTTGGCTCGAGCCGAACGCCGCCCGCCCCGCCCCGGAGTGGTGTGGGAGTACGACAAAGTGATCTTCTCGCGTGAGTTCTCCCGCAACATCGTGACCAAGCTTCTCGTCGAACGCGCCGAGCACGGCGGCTGGGAGCTCGACCGGGTGCGGATCACCGCGGACGGCACCCGCCGGGTGACGCTGCGCCGCAAGATCATCCGGCAGCGGCTCACGGTCTGAGCGCGTCTTCGCGGCCCTCGCGGTGCGAAAGACTAGGGTCCGAAGCGTGATCCATCTCGTACGTCACGGTGAAGCTGCCGGTGAGGACAAGGCCGATCCGGGCCTCTCCGATCACGGCCGCCACCAGGTCCAGGCCCTTGCCAACCGGCTGGCCTTCCGACCGATCCGCCAGGTTCTGCACGGCCCGAGCCGGCGTACGTCCGAGACCGCCTGCGTCCTCACCGAGAACCTCGGCGCCGGGGCGACGCCCTCCGACCTCCTCGCCGACCGCACCCCGGTGCCATCGGCGGAGCGGCGCGGCGACTACCCGACCCACCGCTGGGAGTGGTTCGAGCACGTGCCCGCCGCCGAGCGCGACCTCGACGGCGCCGAGCTCACCGAGGCCTGGCACCAGCTCTGGTTCGAGCATCATGACGACGAGATCGTGCTGGTCACCCACGCGTTCGTGATCGCCTGGTTCGTACGCCAGGTCCTCAACGCCCCGCCCGCGACGTGGATGCGGATCGGTCCGATCGGCAACGCGACCCTGACCAGCATCGGCCCCAACATCGCCGCCGAGCCCGTGGTGGAGACGTTCAACGCCGAGGTCGTCCTCCCGATCTGAGCCGATCTGAGCCGATCTGGACAAGCGGCGCCCACAAGGTGCCAACAACATGGACATGTCGCCGCGACACGGCGGCTCGGGCCTGCTCAGCACTGGCAAGATCCGCCCGTGATCTCGGCACTCGACACCCTGACCCCCGCCCAGCGCGACCTCCTCGACCAATGGCTCCCCGGAGCCGAGGTGGTCGCCGACCGCAGCGCCCTGCACCGCGCCGGCACCACCGCCCTCGTGATCTCTGCAGGCGACGACCGCTTCCTCGTGAAGACCACGGCAGAAGGCGTACGCCACCTCGACCGTGAGCTCGCGGCACACCGCAGCTGGCTGGCCTCCTGGACCGACGCCGGCCGCGCGCCGGGCCTCGTCCAGGCCGACCTGGACGCCCGCATCATCGTGATGACCCACCTCGACGGCGAGCCGGCCGACACCTCGGCCGCCATCCATGACCCGGAGTTCTACCGTCAGGCGGGTGAGCTGCTGGCGACGTTCCACGGCCAGGCCGGCGTCGAGGACGAGGACTACGAGCCGGAGCTCAATCAGCGCGCCCTCGCCTCGCTCGACGGGGCGGGCCTGGAGGCCGACCTCGCCGAGCGTCTCCGCACCGAGATCACCTCGTGGCCGACCCCCACGACGGTGCTCGTCCCCACCCACGGCGACTGGCAGCCCACCAGCTGGGTCGTCGACGCGGGCATCCTGCGCGTGATCGACTCCGGCCGCTTCGCCTTCCGAGCCGCCCTCTACGATCTCTCCCGGCTCTCCGCGCGGGACTTCGTCCGCAACGACACCTTCGAGAAGGCCTTCCTCGAGGGCTACGGCTCCGACCCCCGCGAACCCGAGGCCTGGCACCGCCTCCAGGTCCGTGACGCCATCTCCGTCGCGGCCTGGGGCCACCGCGCCGGCCACGCCGCGGTCGCCACCCTGAGCGAGGAGACCCTCACCGCTCTCGTCCCCTGAAACGACGAAAACAGCGCCGAGTCGGTTCGTCAGACCTGGTCGAGGAAGCGGTCCATCACCCGCGCTCCGAACTGGAGCGCGTCGACCGGCACCCGCTCGTCGACGCCGTGGAAGAGAGCGGTGAAGTCGAGCTCCTCGGGCAGCCGCAGGGGCGCGAAGCCGTAAGTCCTCATCCCGAGCCGCTTGAAGTGCTTGGCGTCGGTGCCGGCCGACATCAGGTAAGGCGCGACCAGGGCGTCGGGGTCCTCGGCGATGAGCGAGCGCTCCATGGCGGCGACGATGGCGCCGTCGTAGGGCGTCTCCCACGGCATCTGGTTCTGCTCGAACTCGATGTCGATCCCCTCGCCGCACAGCTTGCGCAGGGTCTCGAAGAAGTCGTCCTCGTAGCCGGGCAGGAAGCGGCCATCGACGTGGGCGGTGGCCTCGGTGGGGATGACGTTGACCTTGTAGCCGGCGCTGGTCATCGTCGGGTTGGTGACGTTGCGCAGCGTGGCGCCGATCATCCGCGCGGCGGGGCCGAACTCCTCCACGAGCCGCTCGGCGTTCTCCGGGGTGGGCTCCTCACCCGCAATCTCGCCGACCGCGGCGAGCAGCGTCTGCATCGTCGGAGTCAGCTGCACCGGCCACTCGTGGGCGCCGATGCGGGCGATCGCGCCGGACAGCCTGGTGATCGGGTTGTCCCGGTTGATCATCGAGCCGTGCCCGGCGGTGCCGCGGGCGGTCAGCTTCATCCAGGCCATGCCCTTCTCGGCGGCCTCGATCAGATAGAGACGACGCCCCTTCACGGTCGTCGAGAAGCCGCCGACCTCGCCGACCGCCTCGGTGCAGTGGGCGAGCAGATCGGGGTGGTCCTCGACGAGCACGTGGGCGCCCTTCATCCCGCCGGCCTCCTCGTCGGCAGTGAAGGCGAGCGTGATCGGGCGCTCGGGGATCCGTCCGGTGCGCTGGCGCTCCCGGACGACCGCGAGCAGCATCGCGTCGAAGTCCTTCATGTCGACCGCGCCGCGGCCCCAGACGTACCCGTCCTGGATCTCCCCGGAGAAGGGGTCGACCTTCCAGTCCTCCGCAGCAGCAGGAACGACGTCGAGGTGCCCGTGCAACAGGAGTCCGTCACCGCTCGATCCACCCCACTGGGCGACGACCGAGGCGCGGCCCGACTCGGACTCGTAGATCTCGGAAGGGATCCCGACCTCGTCGAGCTGTGCCGCGACGTACTCGGCCGCCTTCCGCTCCCCCGGCCCCGGGTCGTTGCCGTAGTTGCTCGTGTCGATGCGGATCAGGTCACGGCAGAGGTCGACGACCTCGGTCTCGGCGCTGGTCATGTGGCCACCGTATCGACCTGCCGCGACAACCCGCCCCCTGAAGTCCACCTGAGCGCAACCTGAGGATTTAGATGCGGTCGAACGGGTGGGTTTCCATTGACGCATGCAGACGCGGGCCCTCCTCTCCGCTCACCGCGCCGCGGCGCGTCAGTCGGGGCACCGCGACAACTCCTGGGAGTCGCTGCTCGAGGCGGTCCGGATGGAGGTCGACTACGTCGAGTTCGACGTCCACCGCACCCGCGACGGCGAGCTCGTCCTCCACCACGACAGCCACGTCCGTGACCGCATCGGCCGCAAGGTCAAGATCGAGGACAGGACGTACGCCGCGCTCTCGCGGCTCGCGCCGTTCCGACTGGTGCGCTACCGGGAAGCCCTCGAGCTGCTCGCCGCGCACGGCAAGCACGCCCACATCGACCTCAAGTTCGCCTCCCCTGCCAACCACCTCGGACTCCCGCACGAGGTCGACGCCGCTGAGATCGCGCTCGAGGTGATGGACGAGAGCTTCATCGTGACCACGATGGTCGATGAGTCCGTACGCGTCCTGCGCGACTGGGCCGATCTCCGCTCCCCCTCGACCCTCGTCGGCCTCTCCCTCGGCGGCGTCGACTTCCGGCACCACCCCGTCAAGCTGCTCGGGCTGAAGCTCTCGGAGTTCTTCCCCGAGGGCCGCATCCGCTGCTGCCGCTCCAACCTCGTCGTCGTCGAGCATCGCCTAGCCGACGTCTGGCTGCTGCGCTGGGCCCACCGCCGCAACATCAAGGTCCTCGTCTGGACCGTCGACGACCCCGGCCGCCTGCGCCGTTTCGTTCACGACAAGCGCGTCTGGATGGTCACCAGCAACCACCCCGCCAGGGCCCTGCTTCCGGCCTGACCTGGGGCACTATCCAGAGGACTACCCCGATTCGGCACCAACGCCCCCTCCTGATAATGTTCTTCCTGTTGCGCGCGGGTGGCGGAATAGGCAGACGCGCTAGCTTGAGGTGCTAGTCCACGTACTAGTGGGTGGGGGTTCAAGTCCCCCCTCGCGCACGCATTGGATTGTGGCCCTGACCTGGGAGAACCGGGTCGGGGCCACACTTCGTTTTCGCCTAGTTGGGGACCAGAGCGTGCACGCATCCCCTCTTCAACTTTCCAGGTCAGCCTAACTGAACGCGTTGTCGTCTCTGGCGCAGAGCTTCGCGGAATCGAGCACCCCACCCTGCACGGCCCGCGCAGACGCGCACGACGGTGGCGCCAAAGGTGGCGCACGCAGGCGGCGCTCTTCATTGTTCTCTCTCAGGCCTTTGGCAGCTCGTCGTTGGCGATGAACACGACGCGACGGGCGTTCTCGACGGGGGCGAAGTTGAACTCCTCGGCGGGCTGCACAGGACGCGAAGGCATTGGCCCGCGAGTCGAAGAAAACGCGGTTTCGGTCAGCGGATTGGTCCGGCACCTATCCATCCACGACATCGGTGTGTCGTACGTCGAGTCGACATCGTCGCGGGTCTACCGATCTCGCGCCCTGATCCAGCGAGAGCCCCGCGACGACGTGCTGTTGTCCATCCACCTCAGTGGCAGCGGACAGGTTTCGCAGGCGGACCGCTGCGCTGTTCTCGTTCCCGGCGCTGGGGCACTCTATGACGCCGACCGGGCGTACGAACTCTCTTTTCCGACCACGATGAGCGAGATCGTGCTGCAGGTTCCCCGGGCTCGATCGGGTGTTCGGGACTCGATCATCCGCGATGCCACGGCCCGCCAGCTCGTCGCGGGTTCTCGACTCACGGTGTTGCGGCACCCGGGGCGCGCTGGCAGCACCCGTGATCGGTGGCTACATCGGCGCCGCCTACTGGTTCACCAGCTCCGCCTCATTCGCCAACCCGGCGGTCATGAGGTCAGACCTGGGCAGCCGCGGCGAGCAGGTGCGACCAGGCCGCGGAGGTCGGGTCGCCCCAGGCGGCGTGGTCGGCGCCGTCGACCACCTCCAGACGTACGTCGGGGTGTGCTGCCGCGTAGCGCTCGGAGATCGCGAGCGGAATCACGCTGTCGGAGGCGCCGTGCAGGACCCGCACGGGGATCTGTGGGGCGAGGCCGAGCGGGTCGGTAGCGGTGTACGCCTCGGGCGACTCGGCCGGGGTGCCGCCGAGGAACTCCTCGACCGCACCGTCGCCGAGACCTTCCTGGCTCATCGCGGCCAGCGCGGCGGCCGGGGCCAGAGCCACGACGCCGGTGACGAGAGTGCCTGCCTGGGCGGCCGCCCACAGGGCCAGTTGGCCGCCGGAGGAGTGGCCGACCAGGGTGATCCGGCGGGGTGCGTCGTTGTGGATGGTCCATTCCCGGCCGCTGAGCTGGATCGACTCGATCGCGGTCTCGACGTCCTCGAAGGCCTGCCGCCACTGGCCAGGTCCGTGCCGGTACTCCACCGTCGCGGTCAGATGGCCCGCCTCGGCCAGCGCCCGGCCGGCCGACCAGGTGCGCATCCGGTCGGAGTCGCGCCACATTCCGCCGTGGAGCAGCAGCACCAGCGAGTCGGTCGCCTCGGCCGGCTCGAAGACGTCGGCTACCTGCCGGGCGGTGGCTCCGTAGCGCATCGTCGCATCGGGGTAGGTGGTGTCGGTGGTGGTCATGACTTCTCCCTGCTGTTGTTTCGGCTGTCGTGGTCGAGCAGCATGCTGACCGCGAGACCGACCACCAGCCCCCAGAAGGCGGAGCCGATGTTGAAGACGGTGATGTCGGCGACGGTCACCAGGAAGGTGACCAGGGCGCCGGTGACGTGGGGACCGCTGAAGGCGGTCTGGAAGGCGCCCTGGAGCGGCTTGAGCATGGCCAGGCCGCCCAGCACGGCGACGTACGCCTCGGGCATGGTGGTGATGATCCGGACCATGCCGGGGGCTAGCAGGCCGAACCCGATCGCGAGCACGCCGCACCAGATCGCCGCCGCATAGTGCCGACGCCGCTCGCCCGAGGCGGTGACCAGCGCGTTGGTCGGACCCGCCAGGCACGTGGACACGCCTCCGAACGGGGCCGCGACCAGCGAGGTCACCCCGCACCAGCCGGTCACCTGGTTCATCCGCGGGTCGTGGCCGGCGGCCCGCAGGACCGCCATGCCCTGGCCGTTCTGGACGACGAGGACGGTGATCAGCAGGGGGATGGTGAGCTCGATGAAGGCGGACCCGGTGAAGGCCGGCGTGGTCCAGACCGGGTCGATCATCCAGCGGCCGGAGACCTCCACGGCCGGCCGGTCCGCGAGGCTCACCGCGACCGCGCCGACCGCGAGCGCGACCAGCACCGCCGGCAGCCAGCGCGCCAGCCGCGGGGCAGCGCTGACGGCGACGAACGCGACCACCATCGGGCCGGCCACCGCCAGGTCGCGGTCGACCGCGAGGACCAGGTCGGTGCCGAAGCGCAGGAAGACACCCGCCACCATCGCCATCACGATCGGCATCGGGAGCAGGTGCATGATGCGGTCGACCTGCCGGGTCAGGGCTAGTCCGATCAGCAGGACCGCGGCCAGGCAGAACCCGCCGACCGCCTCCGGCCAGGTGGTGCCGGCGGCCATCGCCTGGCCGACGACCACAGTGCCGGGAATGGTCCAGAAGTAGACCAGCGGCTGCCGGCTCCACCGCGAGGCGACGATCGTCAGCAACCCGTTGAGGCAGAAGACCGCGCTCACCCAGGAGGCGACCACAGCAGCGGAGAGCCCCGCACCCTGGCCGACGGCGAGGATCACCGCGACCGGGCCGGTGCAGGAGAACAGGAACCCGATGAAGCCGTTGACCAGCTCGTGACGGCCCAGGTCGCGTCGCAGACCGGCCCGGGGTTCTCGGACCTCGAGGTCGGTGCTCATGGTTCCTCCGTCGGCTCGGCTGCCATCGCGGCGAGCTCGGTCCGGCTGCGGACGCCGAGCTTCGCGTAGATGCGGGTCAGGTGGTACTGCACGGTCTTGGGCGAGACGAACAGCTGCGCGGCGACCTCGCGGTTGGAGAGACCGGAGGCGACCATCTCGGCGACGGTCTCCTCCTGCGGAGTCAGGTCCACCGGCCCACGGCGGCCGCGCGGCGCCCGCACTCCCCCGGCGCGCAGCTCCCGCTGGGCGGCGTCGACGTAGGTCACCGCGCCCAGCCCGTCCCACAGGTCGCGAGCCGAGGAGAGCAGCGCGTCGGCATCACGCCGACGGCCGGCGCGACGCAGCGCCTGCCCGTAGGCGAAGGTGACCCGGGCGCGCTCGTAGCGCAGCGGCAGCTCGTCGAGCAGACCGAGCGCGCGGTCGAACGTGTCGCGAACCCCGGCGAGCTCGCCACGCGCGCCGTGCCAGCGGCCGCGGGCGGTGGCGAGCCTGGCCTGGGCGGAGCGGTGTCCCTCCTCGTGGGCGCGGGCCTCGTGCGGGCGGAGGAACTCGTCGGCCTCGTCCAGCCTGCCCTCCGCGATCAGCGCGGCGGCGTACGTGTCGGCCCACGGCCAGATCGCCGGCTCGGTCAGCGCGCTGCCGGCCGGGGCCTGGGTGAGCGGCTCGAGGATGCGGAGGACGGCACGGAAGTCGCTGCGGGCCTCGGCGATGTGGGCGCGGGCGAGCAGCGCGGGGACGCGCATGATCTCGTAGCCCTGCGCCCCGATCTCGGCGGCGCGGGCGGTGCGGACGGCCTCCTCCCAGCTCCCGCGCAGCAGGTGGGTCTCGGTCGCGGTCCACTCCAGCAGCGGGGTGACCAGGGCGATGCCAGACTCGGCGGCCAGCGCCCGCCCGGCCGCGACCGTCTGCAGGGCCGCCTCCCCCTCCCCCGTAAGGAACTGCACCCGCGCCAGCCAGGCCAGGGCCCACATCGAGATCCGGGTCGAGCCGCCGAGGACCCTCGGGTCGGTGACTCCCTCCAGACGGCTGCGGGCCTCGTCGGGCTCGTCGGAGAGTACGTCGAGCCAGCCGCGGCCCATGGTGACCCGCTGGGTCTGGGCGCTGTGGCCGACGCGGCTGGCGGCTGCGGCGTACGCGTCGTGGGCCTCGTCGAACCGGCCGGCCATCGCCAGTCCGAGCCCACGGATCGCCGCCGCCTCGACGCCGGCCGCCGAGTCCCGGCCGGCCAGCGAGATCGCCCGGTCGGCCCAGGTGACGAGCTCGTCGCCGCGGCACAGCGCCAGCGAGTGCAGCACGTGGCGCGTGGCGATCAGCGCGGCGGTCTCCGGCTCCCGGTCGGCGTTGACGATGTCCCAGGCACGCTTGAGCCGGACCTCGGCCTCGGTGGCGCGCCCCCGCAGCATCGCCAGATAGGCGAGCACGGCATCGCGCAGCGGCGTCTCGCGCAGACTCTCGACGACGGGGACCAGCGCTGCCGCACCCATGCCGTCGCCGGCCGCGACCAGGGCGTCGACGGAGTGGATCAGCCGGTCGTCGCGCCGCACGGGGTCCTCGGTGAGCCGGCTGGAGTCGCGGTAGAGCGCCGCGGCCTCCGCCCAGGCACCCTCGTCGCCGCGCCGTTGGGCCAGCCGGGCGACCCCGTCGGCCAGTTCGGCGTCGGGCAGCGGGGTCGCGGCGACGAGGTGCCGGGCCCGGCGGACCTCGTCGTCGACGATCGCGGCGGCGCGCTGATGCGCGTCGGCAGCCCGGCGAGCGCCCATCGTGGCCAGCACGGCGACGCCGACCAGCGGCGTACGCCATCGGGGGCGGTGGTCACGCGTCGTCTCGACGAGCCCGGCCGCAACCAGGGCGTCGACCGCGGAGAGCGGGTCCTCGAGACCGGCGAGGGCGGCGGCCTGGCCCAGCGACGCGTCCTCTCCCAGGACCGCGAGGGCCTCGGCGAGGGCGCGTCCGGCGGCACCGCACCCGGCGAGGGCGAGCTGGACCTCGTCGCGTACGTGGGCCGGGGCCGGAAGCTGGGTGTCGGGCCGTGCCCAGCGGCTCGGTGGGAGCTCGTCGAGCAGCGCGACCGCGTCGCGCGGGCTGCCCGCCGTGTGACGGGTGAGGACGTCGGCCATCGACGGGTGCAGGACCCGACCGCGCAGCGAGGCGAGCTCGCCGATCGCGGCCGCGTCCAGCCCCTCGATGCGTACGGTCTCGGTCGCGATCTCGCCGAGGAACGCGGTGGTTCGAGTGGCTGCCAGCACCACCAGCAGCGGTGCCTCACGGTGGTGGCGCAGCGCGGAGGCGATCGCCTGCAGGGAGAACGTGTCGGCGAGGTCGGCGTCGTCGACGAGGACCAGACCGGGCTCGTTGGCACACCCGGCCAGGGCCCGCGTGACCAGAACGTCGGCCGCGGCGACCGGATCGGCCGGCGCAACCTCGCCGAGCAGCTGGCGCAGCACCGCCCCTGGCGAGTCCTGTTCCCACGCGCCGGCGCGCGCCCTCAGCGCCGGCGTCGCGGCCCGGTCCGCCAGGCCGCGCAGCAGCGCGGTCTTCCCCAGCCCCGGGTCACCGAGGACCAGGACGGCGGCGGAGCCGGAGGCGCGGGTGGCTGCCAGCCGCGAGGTGAGCTCGACGAGCTCGTCCTCGCGACCGACACACCCAGCTCGTTCGATGAGCACGGTCACACCCTAGGCCCCCTTCATGCTGGTACGCCGTCGTCGAGCGTGACACTCACGACGGTCTCTTCGGGCGACCGCGGCACCGCCACGGCCACCACGGCACCGAGCACCGCGACGCCCGCGAAGATCTGGAAGGCGGTGGTGCCGCCCACCCCGGCGGCGACCAGTGCCCCGCCGATGATGGGTCCGACGATGCCGCCCAGCCGGCCGAACCCGGCACACCAGGCGACGCCCGCGCCACGGGCCCGGGTCGGGTAGTAGTTGGCGACGAGCCCGTAGATGAGCACCTGCGTACCGATCGTGCCGACGCCGGCGATCGCGACGGCCGGGAACAGGACGGCGAGCGGCAGCCCGAGGGGCAGCAGCAACAGCATCAGGGCGGCGAGCACGAAGGTCGTCGCGACCACCTTCTTGGCGCCGGTGCGGTCAGCGACGTACGAGGCGAGGAGACCGCCGATGATGGCACCCCCGTTGAGCACCAGCAGGAAGGTGAGCGCGTACGCCTTGCCGTAGCCGTTGTCCTCCATGATCTTCGGCAGCCAGGTGTTCAGGCCGTAGGTCAGCAGCAGACCGGAGAAGCTCATCAGCCCGAGCACGAGGGTCGGGAACGCGAGCGGACGGCGGGCCAGGGCACTGAAGCCGACCGCCTCCTGGGCGGTGCTGGTCGACGCGACCCGGCCGCGGGAGTCGAGCCACAGCTGCGACTCGGGCAGCTTGGCGATGGCGAAAGGCAGCAGGAGCACCAGCGGCGCGGCGCCGATCGCCATCAGGATCCGCCAGTTGGAGCCGCTCGGGTCGATGATCAGCGCCATCACGGAGGCGGCCACGCCACCGGCGGGTATGCCGCTGTAGACGATCGCGTTGAGCCGGTTCTTCCGCTCCGGCGGCGCGAACTCGGCGACCAGGGCGCCGACGGTCGCCAGGATCGCGCCCAGCCCGATGCCGGTGAGGAAGCGGAGCATGCCGAAGACGGCGATCGACTGGGCGAACGCGGTCGCGGCCATCCCGAGCGAGAACCAGGTGATGCTGGCGAGCACGACCTTCCGGCGGCCGATCCGGTCGCTGACCGCGCCGGCGCTCAGCGCGCCGACGAGCACCCCGACCAGCGCATAGCTGCCCAGGGTGCCCGCCTGACCCGCGGAGAGCTGCCCGATCTGGGATGGATCGGCCATCAGGGTCGGCAGCACCGTGCCGTAGACCACGAGGTCGTAGCCGTCGAACATCAGGGCCAGCGCGGAGAGCGCGACGACCCAGGCGAGCTGGCGCCCGGTCTTGGCCCGAGTGATTTCTTCGGTGTTTGCTGTGTTGTCGGGCATGGGTGATCTCCATGGGTGACGCGAGCGCGCTCGCGAAGGGAGGGACGGCCCCGAGAAAGGACCTGGTGGCTCAGCCGAGGTCACCGCCGGCGACGGGAAGGACCGTGCCGGTGATGTAGGAGGCTTCCTCGGAGGCGAGGAAGCAGATCGCGGCGGCCTGCTCGTCGAGCGTGCCGTAGCGGTGCATCAGTGAGGTCTCGAGGGTCTGGTCGATGTGGGCCTGGAACCAGGCCTTCTCAGTGTCGCTACGCGGCTGTGGTGTGCCCCGGGAGATCCGGCGTGGCGGAGCCTCCGTACCTCCCGGGGCCGTCGCGGCGACCCGGACGCCCGAGCCGGCGTACTCCAGCGCGAGCGAGGCGGTGACCGCGTTGATCCCGCCCTTCGCCGCGGAGTACGGGATCCGGTGGACGCCGCGGGTCGCGGCCGAGGAGACGTTGACGATGACGCCGTGTCCGCGCTCGACCATGCCCGGCAGGGCGGCCCGACAGGCGTACAACGTGGTCATCAGCGACCGGGTGATCTCGGCGTCGATCTGCGCAGGCGTGAACTCGGTGAACGGCTTGAAGTTGATCGCGCCGCCGACGTTGTTGATCAGCACGTCGATCCGGCCGTACGTCTCCACAGCCTGCTCTACCAGCGCGGCCGCGCCCGCATAGTGCTCCAGATCGCACTCGACGGCGGTGGCACTCGCGCCCTGGCCGGTGAGCTCGTCGGTGACCTCGCCCACCAGCGGGGAGCGGTCGGCGAGGACGACCTTTCCGCCCTCGGCGCCGACCCGGCGGGCCACCTGGGCGCCGATGCCCTGGGCCGCCCCGGTGACCACCACGACCTGGCCGGCGAACCGGCCCGGCGTGATGAACCGCGGCCTGGTCGCGGCGGCCGACTCGGCCATCGCGCGCCGCATCGTCTCCTGAGACCGCTCGCTGTGGGCCTTGATCAGGTCGCGGGCCGCCACTCGGTCGACGCGGTCGAAGGCCTCGACGATGTCGAGGTGGTCCTGGGTGCACCGCGGGTGGCACCAGGTGGCGTTGCGCAGCACGTCCTCCATCCGGCCCTTGACCCCGAGCGCCTGGTAGGCGGCCAGCAGGTGGCTGTTGCCGGTGAGGGTGAACAGGTAGTCGTGGAAGGCCGCGTTCGACTCGGTGTAGCCGTGGGCGTCGAGGAACCGGTCGCCCTCGACGTACGGGAGGGTCGACTCGGCGAGCAGCCGGTAGCCGCTCAGCTGCCGGGAGTCGAGCCGTCCGATGGTGAGGTCGAGCGCTCCCACCTCCAGCGCCGCCCGGGCCTCGAAGATCGCATCGGAGGCCGAGATGTCCGGGTGCTCCTCACCGATCGTGTAGCCGTCCTCGGTCGTGTCCCCGCTGGTCGAGCCGCCGGAGCCGCTAGGCGGAGGCGTGTCGAGACCAACAGAGTCATCTCGAGCGAACACCTCTTGGCCGCCGATGCCACGCGCCTCCACGACAACGATCAGGTCCTCGACCGTGTTGGTCTCGACACGCTCGCTGGCGCTCGCGGCTCGACCAGGGGGGACCGGCGCGACCAGCTGACCGGCGATCCGGCGTACGACATCGCCGTCGTCGCGAGGCACATCAGCCGATCCGCTGGGACCGAGAGCGTGAGCCGGGAGCATCACCTGGCCCGCGATGGCTCGCGCCTCCGGGTGGGTCTCCAGCTCACGTACGAGTGACTTCTCGACCAACGCGGGTGACTTCTCGGCCGACGCCGCTGACGCCTCGGCCGACGGGGCTGACGCCTCGGCGGGGACTGCCAGGGCGAACTTCTCGTAGTAGAAGCCGGTGGGCTGGAGGCCGGCATCGGCGACGTGCGTACGCACCGCCTCGACCATCGGGGGCGGGCCGCACAGGTAGATCGCGACGTCGCCGTCGTGCAGGTCGTCGTCGCCGATCAGGCTCATCACGTAGCCCTTGTTGGCCGCGGTCGAGGCGGGGTCGGAGACGCAGTGGTCCCAGCTGAACCCGGGCAGCCGCGAGACCAGCTCACCGACCTCGTCGAGCTTGACCAGGTCGTCGTCGGTGCTGACGCCGTAGACCAGCCGGCCACCGCGGTCGCAGCCGTCGACCTCGAGCTGGCGCAGCATCGAGAGCACGGGCGCGAGCCCGGTGCCACCGGCCAGCATCAGCACCGGCCGGCGTGCCTCGCGCAGGAAGAAGGAGCCGTTCGGCCCGGTGAAGGTGACCTCGTCACCGACGGTGGCCTGCTCGGTCAGCCAGGTCGACATCGCGCCGCCCGGGGTGAGCTTGACCAGGAAGACGAGCCGCTCCTCGTGCGGGGCGTTCGCGAAGGAGTACGACCGGGTCACCTCGGTGCCCGGCACGGCGATGTTGACGTACTGACCCGGCAGGAAGGCCAGCTCGCCCCGGTTGGGGATGTCGATGGAGAGCTCGACCGTGGTCGGGCTGAGCCGGTCCAGGCCGACCACGGTGCCGGTGTAGCTCGCGGCGCCGGTCTTGGCGACCTCGGAGGTGGTGGCGATCTGCAGTGCGAGGTCTGAGCGCGGCTTCATCGAGCACGGCAGGGCGTACCCCTCGGCGGCCTCCGCCGCCGACAGCGCGTCCTCGATGTAGGTGCCGCCGTCGTACTCCCCCGACTCGCACAGCGCCTTGCACGTCCCGCAGGCGCCGTCGCGGCAGTCCAGCGGGATGTTGATCCGCTGCCGGTAGGACGCATCGGCGACGGTCTGGTCCTCGCGGACGGTGATGAACCGGGTCACCCCGTCCTCGAAGGAGAGCGCCACCTGGTGGGTCGCGACCCCAGTGGTCGGCTCGGTCTCTGTTGCAGTCATCGCGGTGCCTCAGACGTGGTAGATGTCGACGACGTGGTGGATGTAGTCGTTCTTCAGCACCACGGTCTTGCGGCGGATCAGCGGCTGCGAGCCTGTGAAGTCGATGGTGTAGAACGACGTGCCGTAGTAGGGGTCGACGGTCTTGTAGCGGAAGTACATGGTGTGCCAGTTGAAGCGCACGTCGACCAGGTCGCCGCGGCGCTCGATCACCTCGACGTTGCTGATGTTGTGCGACGTACGCGGCTCGGGCAGCGAGGTGGCCGAGGACCGCTCCGTACGGATCCGGAAGACCCGGTCCTCCAGGCCGCCCTTGTTGGGGTAGTAGATGAGCGACATCTCGGTCTGCGGGTCCTCGGTGAGGAGGTCCGCGTCGTCCCAGCAGGGCATCCAGTAGACGACGTCGTCGGCGTAGCACTCGAGCCACAACTCGTACTCGCGGTCGTCCAGGAAGCGCGCCTCGCGGTAGAGGAACTGCTCGATCATGCCGTGCGTGATCAGCTTCGCTCCGGCAGGAGCGCTCTGCGTGATGGTCATGGTCACTTCCCCTTCTCGTTCGCGATGGCCGTACGCATCTGGTCGGCCCACTGCGCGTGCATGACCGGGTAGAGACCCTCGTCCTCGTTCTTCGCGCCGGCCGAGATGACACCCGGCATCTCCAGCGCCTCGGCGACGTCGTCGGGTCCGGTGAGCCAGTGCTCGGCACCGCGGCTCATGTCGTTCCACGGCGCGGCGGAGGCCTGGTACGTCACGTAGCAGGAGCGGAACTCCTCCAGGTCGTCGGGCGTGGCCATGCCGGAGGCGTTGAAGAAGTCCTCGTACTGCCGGATCCGCCACGCCCGCGATTCGGGGCTCTCGCCCTTCGGGGCGATGCAGTAGATGGTGACCTCGGTCTTGTCGACCGAGATCGGGCGGAAGTGCCGGATCTGGGTCGAGAACTGGTCCATCAGATACACGTTCGGGTAGAGCAGCAGGTTGCGGGAGCCCTTGACCATGAACTCGCCCTTGGCCTCGCCGAACTTCTCCTTGAGCACGTCCATCTGGTCCCACAGCGGCCGGTCGGCGGGGTTGGCCGCCCAGGTCCACAGGCACAGGTGGCCGTTCGGGTACGACCAGTAGCCGCCGCCCGCCTTGCCCCAGCTGCCGGCGTCGACGGTCTTGGTCGTGTTCTTCGACTCGCCGGTGTTGCGACGCGAGGTGGTCGCCGCGTAGTTCCAGTGGGTGGCGGTGACGTGGTAGCCGTCGGCGCCGTTCTCCGCCTGGACCTTCCAGTTGCCGTCGTAGGTGTAGGTCGAGGAACCGCGCAGCACCTCGAGCCCCTCGGGCGACTGGTCGACGAGCATGTCGATCACCTTGACGGTGTCGCCGAGGTGCTCCTCGAGCGGCAGTACGTCCTGGTTGAGCGAGCCGAACAGGAAGCCGCGATAGCTGTCGAAGCGGGCGACGTGGGTGAGGTTGTGCGAGCCTTGCGTGTTGAAGCTCTCCGGGTAGCCCGCGTCATCGGGATCCTTGACCTTGAGCAGGGTCCCGTCGTTGCGGAACGTCCAGCCGTGGAACGGGCAGGTCAGGGTCATCCGGTTGTCGGTCTTGCGCCGGCACAGCATCGCACCACGGTGGGCGCAGGCGTTGATCATGCAGTGCAGTTCGCCGTCCTTGTCGCGCGTGATCATCACCGGCTGCCGCCCGATGTAGGTGGTGAAGTAGTCGCCGGGATTGGGCACCTGGCTCTCGTGGGCGAGGTAGATCCAGTTGCCTTCGAAGATGTGCTTCATCTCCAGCTCGAAGATCTCCTCGTCGGTGAAGATCCGGCGGTTGGCGCGGTAGATCCCGGCCTCGCGGTCCTCGACGACGGCGTCCGACAGGACGTTCTCGATGTGGCCCAGGCTCTCGGTGAGTGGTGCGGTCATGGTGATGCCTCCAACGGGTGACGGTCCCCACACCTTCGCAAGACGTGGCGACCGTCACACCAGGCGAATGCCCAGTTCCGACCTAGGCACCCATTGATCATTTAAATCAATCAATGAGCGCCAGTTTCGTCCTTGTTGTTTATCTATCGCAGACCTAGTGTGGCGGTCATCACCACCTCGTGAGGAGCGCTTCATGGAGCTACGCCACCTGCGGTATTTCGCCGCGGTCGCCGAGACCTGCCACTTCGGGCAGGCCGCGGCGCAGTTGCACATCGCCCAGCCGGCGCTCTCCCAGGCGATCCGCCAGCTCGAGTCCGAGCTCGACGTCACCCTGTTCACCCGGACGACCAGGCAGGTCTCCCTCACCCCGGCCGGCGAGTTCCTCCGCACCGAGGCCGCGCGGGTCCTGGCCGCCGTCGACGACAGCGTCCGAGGCGTACGCCGCATCGGGGCCGGCCGCCACGGCCTGGTCCGCCTGGGACTGACCGGCACCGCCTCGTTCTCGCATCTGCCGGGCATCGCCCGGGTGGTGAAGCGCGAGCTGCCCGAGGTGGCGCTCGAGATCCACGCCGACCTGCTCACCCCGGCCCAGTGCGAGCGGCTGCAGAGCGGGGCGCTCGACCTCGGGGTGCTGCGGCCGCCGGCCGTCGGCGAGGGGCTGACCCTGCGCACCCTCGAGGTCGAGCCGCTCGCCCTGGCGGTCCCCCTCGACCACCGGCTGGCCGTCGAGCCCGTCGTGGCCTTGGCCGACCTGCGCACCGAGCCGTTCGTGGCCTACAGCGCCCGCGACTCGGCGGTCAACGAGGCGGTCCTGCGCAGCTGTCGCGAAGCCGGGTTCGTGCCGCGCCGCGAGCACGAGGCGCCCAGCACCGCGGTCCTGCTGGCGCTGGTCGCGGCGGGCCTCGGCGTCGCGGTCGTCCCCGCGTCGGTCCGGGCGCTTCCGCTGGAGGGCGTGGTCTTCCGCGACCTGCTCGATGCGGGCAGCGTCGAGCTCTCCCTCGCCTACCGCACCGACGACGACAACCCCGTCGTCGACGCCGTCATCGACGTCCTCGAGGCAGCCGACCTGTTCACCGCACCCCGTCTGGAAGCTCCCCGATCATGAAGATCACCAAGGTCGAGGCGATCCCGTTCGCCATCCCCTACCGTAAGCCGCTGCGCTTCGCCTCCGGCGAGGTCCACACCGCCCAGCACGTGCTCGTCCGGGTGCACACCGACGACGGCGTCGTGGGTGTCGCCGAGGCGCCGCCGCGGCCGTTCACCTACGGCGAGACTCAGGCCGGGATCATCGCCGTCATCGACCAGCTCTTCGCCCCGCAGCTGGCCGGGCTCACCCTGCTCGAGCGCGAGACCGCCCAAGTCCTGATGGGGCGCACCGTCGGCAACCCGACCGCGAAGGCGGCCGTCGACATGGCCATGTGGGATGCCCTCGGCAAGACCTTGGACCTGCGGGTCGTCGACCTACTCGGTGCCTTCACCGACCGGATGCGGGTCTCCCACATGCTCGGCTTCGACACGCCTGAGGCGATGGTCGCCGAGGCAGAGCGGATGCGGGAGACGTACGGGATCTCGACGTTCAAGGTGAAGGTCGGCCGCTCCCCCATCGAGCTCGACACCGCCGTCGTCCGTGCGCTGCGCGAGCGGTTCGGCACCGAGATCGAGCTGTACGTCGACGGCAACCGCGGCTGGACCGCGGCCGAATCCGCCCGCGCGATGAAGCAGATGGCCGACCTGGACCTGCTCTTCGCCGAGGAGCTCAACCCCGCCGACGACGTGCTCGGGCGGCGCTGGCTGGTCAGCCAGCTCGACGTGCCGTTCATCGCCGACGAGTCGGTACCGACGGCGGCCGACGTCACCCGCGAGGTGCTCGGTGGCGCCGCCACCGCGATCAGCATCAAGACCGCGCGCACCGGCTTCACCGGGTCGCAGCAGGTGCTCCATCTCGCCGAGGGCCTCGGGCTGGAGGTCGTGATGGGCAACCAGATCGACGGCCAGCTCGGCAGCGCCTGCTCGATCGCCTTCGGTGCCGCTCATCGGCTCACCTCCCGCCGGGCCGGTGAGCTCTCCAACTTTCTCGACATGGCCGATGACCTGCTCACCGAGCCGCTCGAGATCCGCGACGGCGAGCTCGCCGTACGTCCTGGTGCCGGCCTCGGGGTCGAGATAGATCCAGAGAAGCTCGATCGCTACCGCACCGACAACTGAACACCTGACCCCACCGCAACACGAGAGGACACACCCATGACCACCGACCAGACCCTCGAGTCCACCGAGGCCGCCGAAGCGGCCTCCGCGGCCGCCTCGGGCGCCTCCGCCACCGACCGGTTCGCGGCCGACAAGTCGCCCTTCGACGCCGTCAAGGACACCCCGCCCGAGCGTGTCGACAGGCTCGCCAAGCGCGTCCTCAGCGCCATCTACGACACGATCCGCGAGGAGAAGGTCGGCTACGACGAGTACAACGCGCTCAAGGCATGGTTGATCCAGGTCGGCAAGGACGGCGAGTGGCCGCTCTTCCTCGACGTCTGGGTCGAGCACGAGATCGAGAAGGTCGCCACCGAGCACCGCGAGGGCAACAAGGGCACCATCGAGGGCCCCTACTACGTCCCCGACGCCCCCGAGCAGGGCGCGAACGGCACCATCCCGATGCGCGACGGTGAGGGCGGCACCCCACTGACCTGGACCGGCACGATCACCTCCACCGACGGCACCCCGCTCGACGGCGCCAAGGTCGAGCTGTGGCACGCCGACGCCGACGGCTTCTACTCGCAGTTCGCGCCCGGGATCCCGGAGTGGAACCTGCGTGGCAGCTTCACCGTCGGGGCCGACGGCGCCTTCGAGATCCACACGATCCAGCCGGCGCCCTACCAGATCCCGACCGACGGCTCCTGCGGCAAGCTCATCGCCGCCGCCGGCTGGCACGCCTGGCGTCCGGCGCACCTGCACGTCAAGGTGTCGGCCCCGGGCCACGAGCTGCTCACCGCCCAGCTCTACTTCCCCGGCGACGAGCACAACGACGACGACATCGCCTCGGCGGTCAAGCCCGAGCTGGTGCTCGCTCCCGTCACCAACGGTGACGGCACGGTCAGCGTCGACTACGGCTTCGTCCTCGACCCGGCTCGCGGCTGATGCTCTACCACGTACGCATGGACGTCCGGATCCCGCACGACCTGGATCCGGACGTCCGCGACGACACGATCGCCCGCGAGAAGGCCTACGCCCAGGAGCTCCAGCGCGCCGGGAAGTGGCCGCACCTGTGGCGGATCGCCGGGGAGTACGCCAACTTCTCGGTCTTCGACGTCGAGTCCCACGACGAGCTGCACCAGCTCCTCTCCGGCCTGCCGCTGTTCCCCTACATGGACGTGCACGTGACACCGCTCTCCAAGCACCCATCCGCCATCTGACAACGTGCCATCGATGGAATCGAGACCCTTGGTCAAGATGAGTTGGCTGGCATACGGTCCGGATCGACCGCTGCTCGTCGTGGGCCCCTCCCTCGGCACCAGCGTCGAGCGGATCTGGGGCGCGGTCGCCGCCCAGTTGGAGGGCTGGAACGTCATCGGCTGGGACCTGCCCGGGCACGGCGCCAGCCCTGCACCCGGACCACTCGCCAAACTGACGATCGCCGACCTGGCCGCCGCGGTGGTCCAGGCCGTCAACGACATCACCGGCGGCGCGCACGCGTTCGTCTACGCAGGCGACTCCGTAGGAGGAGCCGTCGGCCTCCAGCTCGCGCTCGACCACCCAGGCCGGATCACCGGGCTCGCCATGATGTGCAGCGCCGCCGCGTTCGGGACCTCGGCGGGTTGGCATGAACGGGCCATCCTCGTACGCCGCGAGGGAATGGCGCCGATGGTCGAGTCCTCGCCCGCCCGCTGGTTCGGACCGATCATCACCGCATCCGGCGACGGTCGGTGCAGAGCCGCTCTGTGCGATCTCGCAGAGGTCGAACCCGAGGGCTACGCCCTCGTGTGCGAGGCCCTGGCCGGCTACGACCTGCGGCCCCGTCTCGAATCGGTCCGAGTTCCTCTGCTCGCCGTCGCCGGCGCAGATGATCTGGCAACACCTCCTCAAACATTGGCCGAGATAACAGACCAGGTCTCGGACGGACGACTGGAGGTCCTCCCCGGCGTGGGCCACCTAGCACCGTACGAAGCACCCGAGGCCGTCGCCGGTCTGCTCCGAGAGTGGACCACCGCCCGCGTCACGGGGTGCGATACCGAGGCGGACCGGGCATAAGCCAGGGTCGGCCCAGGACGCTCGGGGCGCCCAGGCGACCGGCCGAGCGACCATCCTTCTACCTGTGCACGCCTATGAATGCGTCGCGGGCGGACCACGATGCTCGCGTCAGACGACGCTTCTGACGGAGACGATCCGAACCTCCGCGACTACCTGAGGCACGCGAACCTGCCGCCCTCGTCCTGGGACGCGGCCGTCGATGCCTTCCGGGCGGCCGCCGCCGAAGAGGAGCGGATCCGTCACCGCCGGCAACGAGCACATGAAGCAATCACCAACCTGTCTCACCTCGTTGGTGCGTCGGCCGAAGCAACGCGGGCTGCCGCCGTTACACGGGACACCCATGTCGCTGCTGGCGGTGCAGTCGTTGCCGTGGAGACGGCCGCCGCCGCGGCCGCACGGGCGCAGACCGCACGCGATCGACGACGCGAGCATCTGCAAACGGGTGGTTGGAGGTGCTCTTCACCTTCGGTTCCTCGATCCGGAGATGGCATGCCGAGGACCAGCCACTTGCGAAACGACAGCGGCAGTTGGAGACGGATGAGGACGAAGCAAACGATGCGCTCGCCCGGCAACAGGTTCTTCTCGAGGCCGCCGAGATCGATCTGGCCGGCGCACTCGCCGCCGCCGACACCGCCCACCACGACCTAGAAGCAGCCCGCTCGGCGATCGACACCGCCCGTCGCGAGATGAGTGGATCACAAGCGGAACTCCGCGTCCCGGATGAGGCCTGGAGCAGTAGCGAGCACCGAGAACGTCTCGCCCCGTGGCTCGATGTCACCTGGAACAAGGCACGTACGCAACTTTCCTGTCCGCTCTCGCGCTGCACGAGACCTTCCTCGGCTGCGCCGGTCAACCGATCCGCCAACTGCTGAGCGCAGCCATGGACGCGTCCAGGGGCTCCATTCCGAGTGACGCCGCGGCCGAAGCACATCAGGCAGCCTGGCATGCGCTGTTCCTCGTCGTGCCTGTGATCTCTACGACCTTCGCGTCCGCCGGCCGGATGTTCTCCGGCCTGGGCTCGGAGGCCATCGGCTGGCTGCTGATCGACGAGGCCGGCCAATCAACGCCCCAAGCAGTGCCGTTTGTCGATCGCGAAGAGCGTGAAGAACCGCAGGAAGTCGAAGATCGCGCTCGGGTCCAACACCCCCACCGCCTACTCACCGCTTCGAGCCCGTACGTCGCCCGGCGCCGTGCCGTCACCGGGCGACGGCTCCTCACGCCACGGCCCCACAGTTCCACGGGGATCCCGGCCGACCCGTAGCGGAAGCCCTTTCCCTCGGTGGCGAAGTTGAGCACGTTGCAGAGCCCGTGCGCGTTGCCCAAGGGGAGGTATGCGTAGCGACGCGACAGGGGCTCTCCGCGAGGCTGCCAGGTCTGACATCGCAAAGTGACCACATGGGCTGACGTACCCCGCGCGCGTGGCGCCGTCGGGCTCCTGGCCGACGCACCCGGAGTGCGA
Source organism: Nocardioides sp. NPDC006273 (assembly GCF_040613495.1). Classification (NCBI taxonomy): domain Bacteria; kingdom Bacillati; phylum Actinomycetota; class Actinomycetes; order Propionibacteriales; family Nocardioidaceae; genus Nocardioides; species Nocardioides sp. NPDC006273. The sequence goes on from NZ_JBEXSD010000006.1 coordinate 47,900, forward strand.
TCCGGCGGAGGCGGTGCCCGGCGACCCGGCGCACGCGTCTTCGGCGGTCCAATGGACCCGCCGGAGTTCTAGCGGGTGGGCTTGGGGAGCTCCGGCACAGCCGCCACCTCGCTCGCCGCCGTCCCGGTCCCCGGGTCGGCGCTCGTCCTCGCGAACTCGCGCCGGCCCGGCAGGACCACGAAGACGAGCAGAGTTCCGGCGGCCATGATGATCGCGCCGACGAGGCTGGTGTGGGCGACGCCGTGGGCGAAGGCCTGGTGGACGGCTTCCACGGCGGCCTGGGCCTGCTGGGGCCCGGCGGAGGGATCCTGCGCGACCCGCTCGGCGATGGCCAGGCCGCCGCCGACCGAGTCCTTGGCGATCTCCATCGCCTCGGCCGGGAGCCGGTTGCCCACCAGGTCGGTCAGCTCGTCGCGGTAGGCCGTGCCCAGCAGTGAGCCCAGTACCGCGATACCCAGTGCCCCGCCCAGCTCCAGCGCGGTGTCGTTGACACCGCCGCCGACGCCCAGCTCGGCCTCGGGGAAGGAGCCCATGATCGTGTCGGTCGCCGGGGAGATGGCCAGTCCGAGCGCGAGGCCCAGCATCATCAGCGGCGCCAGGAAGTCCCCGTAGGTCGACCCCTTGTCGACCTGGGTGAGCAGGAACATGCCCCCCGTGCCGATGGCCAGGCCGGTCACGACCATCGCCCTCACCCCCAGCTTCGGGGTGAGCATCCCGGTCACCGCAGACCCGAGGAACACCGCACCGCCCAACGGCAGCAGCCGTAGCCCCGTTTCCAGGGCGTCGTAACCGAGGACGAACTGCAGGAACTGCGTCGCGTAGTAGATCACGGCGAACATAGAGAAGAAGAAGAACAGCACCGCGAGCATCGAGCCACTGAAGGGCCGCAGCGCGAACCTTCGGACGTTCAGCATCGGGTGCGGGTGCCGCAGCTCCCAGATGACGAAGGCGGCCAGACCGACACCGGCGGCCACTGCGGCGGCGACCGGGCCGACGCCCCAGCCGAAGTGCGGGCCCTCGATGGCGGCGTAGATCAGGGAACCGACGGTGACGATCGAGAGCAGACCACCAATGTAGTCGATCCGGCCCATGCCCTCCGCCTTGGACGGCGGCACCAGGACGAGCGCGCCGAGCACGGCGACAAGGGCGATCGGCACGTTGATCAGGAAGGTCGAGCCCCAGTCGTGGTCCTCGAGCAGCCAGCCGGAGACGAGCGGGCCGACGGCTACCGCCAGTCCGGAGGTCGCGGCCCAGGCGGTGATGGCTTTGGTCCGCTCGCTCCGGGGGAAGGTCGCGACCAGCAGGGACAGCGTGGCCGGCATCACGACCGCGGCACCGACACCCATGATCGCGCGGGCCACGATGACCAGCGAGGTCTCGTCGACCATGCTTCCCATCACCGAACCGCCAGCGAAGATCAGCAGACCCAGCACCAGTGCGCCGCGCCGGCTGTACTTGTCGCCGATCGAGCCCAGCACCAGCATCAGCGCCGCGTACGGAACGGTGTAGCTGTCGATGACCCACTGCAGGTCACTGCTGCTCAGGCCCAGGTCGGTTGTCATGTCGGGGGCGGCGACGATGAGCGAGGTGTTCGCCATCACCGTGATCAGCAGGCTCAGGCACAGCACGAGCAGCGCCCACCAGCGCCGGGCATACGGCCCGGTCATATTCTCCACGGGGGTGTTTGCAAGGAAGGGCATCAGTAGTAGCTCCTGAGAGGGGCGGGGCGGACGAGCGGAATCACTTGGTTGTCGATCGTGTGGCGTCATGTTCTGCTCGAGCGCTCAGTGGCTCGGGGCAACGGCCAGCTCGCGCAGGCGCGCGTTGTTCTGCAGCGCCCAGCGCATGGCCCGCGGTGGGCGCCCGAGCAGGGTTTCCAGTTGGGGTGGGTCTGCCGTTAGGACGCCCCTGCCGCACGGCGAACGGCCAATTCCGCCTGCGCGCGGCTGCCCGTTCGACATCGAGGGTTCAGGTGCGCGCGGGCGTCGTCTGCAGGAACAGCTCAAGGAGTGCCAGCAGCGTCTCGGGAGCGTCCTCGGTCGGGAAGTGGCCGGCGCCCGGGATCTCGACCACGGGTGCGTCGGGGTAGCTGAGCTTGAACGACGGGATCACGTACTCGGGCAGCAGCGCGGTGTCCCGCATCCCGACCGCCAGCATCGCCGGCACGGCTCGCAGCGCCGCGACGGATTCCAGGGGCGGCGGGCCGGGCGGAGGGCCCTGCGGGCCCTCCACGACCTGCCGGGGGAACGCGATGACACCGCGGCACTCCGCCGGGTTCGGGAAGGGGCTGGAGTACGCGCGGATCCAGGTCGGCGAGGCGATCTCGGGCCGGGCGACATGCTGCAGGTCGATCATCAGGTGGGCGATGGTGTGCCCCGCGTTTTGGAGGATCTGCTCGAACGAACCGTCCGAGAGCGCCGACCCGGCCCACTGGAACCACCGGCTCTCGGCGCCGTTGGCCTCCATGAGAGGGGCGATTTCGTCTGCGAGGGGCAGCACGGTGTTCGTGGCGAAGATCCGGGAGATCCGGTCAGGGTGGCGCAGCGCGAACCCGGTTCCGATGGGGCCGCCCCAGTCACGTAGCACCAGGGTGATGTCGGTGAGGTCGAGCGTTTCGACGAGCAGCGATTCGAGATTGAGGATGTGTTCGCTCGCGTCGTACGTGCGGTCCTGCGGTGTCTCGCTCTTACCGAAGCCCATGTGGTCGGGAACGATCACGCGATGGTGACGTGACAGCGGCCCGATCAGGTGGCGCCACTCGTAGCCCCACGTGGGCTCGCCGTGCAGCATTACGATGGTCTGATCGGGCCGTTCGGGGCCCTCGTCGACGTAGTGCTGGCGGAAGCCGGCCGCCTCGTTGAAGCGGGCGGGATACGGCCACGTGCCGTCGAACGTCTCTTCAGCAGCAATCATGGCATCTCGTGCCTTTCTGGGAGTGGGTGGTTTCGACGCCGGCGCGTTCAGAAATCAGCTGTCGGACTCGGTCCAGCCCCGTGCAGGGCCGCATCGGTGTCGGTGATGGCCAGCATCCGGTTGATGTCGGCGCCGGCCAGTGCGCCGGCCGCTGCTGAGGCCCCGACCTGGGCGACCAGATCGGTGACGTTGCCGGCCACCCACACACCCGGCACCTCGGTGATGCCGGCCACGCCGGAGGCGAAAGCGCGGCCCTTGTTCGGCAGGTCCTGCAGCGGCAGGCCCAGACCTTCCAGGCCCTGGGCGCGGATCTGCATCGGCGCGGCGACTGCGAGGACGCGGCGGGCCACGACTTGGCCGTCGGCCAGGCGTACACCGGCGAGGGCACCGTCCTCGTCGTTGACGACCTCGGTGACCGGGGTGTCGATGACGCGGATACCGCGGGCAGCGAAGCGGGCGCGGCTGTCCTCGTCCAGGTCGGTGCCGTGGGTGAAGTAGGTCAGGTCCTCGCTCAGCTGACGGAACAGAAACGCGTGACCGATGGACGCGGGCCCGGTGGCGAGGACACCGATGGGCTCATCACGCACCTCCCAGCCGTGGCAGTACGGGCAGTGCACCACACTGTGCCCCCAGTGCTCGGCGAGACCGGGCACCTGTGGCAGCACATCCGTGAGGCCGGTGGCCACCAGGACGCGGCGGGCGGTGATGCTGCGGCCGTCGGCCAGGGTGACGGTGAACCGCAGGTCCCCGTCCGCCGAGGGGGCGGCGGGTTCGGCCGCGACCACCTCGCCGAACACGACGCGTCCGCCGTACTGGCGCACCTGCTCCCGGCCCCGTCGAAGGATCTCGGACGGCGGGGTGCCGTCCAGGGCGAGGAGGCCGTGCACCGCCTCCGCGGGCGCGTTGCGCGGGGAGCCGCTGTCGATCACGACGACCGAGCGGCGGGAGCGGGCGAGGATCAACGCACCGTTCAGCCCCGCAGCGCCCCCGCCGATCACCACCACATCCACGGTCGCCTCGGCCAGCGCGTCGCTCGCGTACGGAGTAGTCGTCACCTTCATGGCCTCCTGCCTTTCTTGTCAGTCATGGTTCGGTCAAGCCTTCAAGTTCTGCGTGGTGGGGTTCTCGCCGCGAGGGTCCAGTAATCCGCTACCGGCCCATGCCGCGATTCGTTCCGCGATCGCCTCGGGAGCCTCGATGTGCAGGAAGTGGCCGACGTCGGGGACGACCTCCAGTGCGCGCGGGGCGGCGAACCGATGTCGATCGTCGACCTGCGGGGGGAGGATGCAGTCGTCGTCGGCACCGTGGAGGTGCAGCAGGGGCACCTCGATCGGCTGAGACAGTCGCCGCGCCGCCCTGAGCATGCCGGGTCGCATCATCTCCCGGTAGTACTTGATGGGCGCGGGCATGCTAGCCCGCAGGTGCTCGTGCAGCTCCGCCTGGACATCTGGATCGAGCGAGAGGCCGGGTGACCACTGACGCCAGAGGCGGTCGATGAGGGCGAGATCGTGGGCGCTGGCCATCCAGCCGCTTCCCGGCAGTTGAAAGAGCCCCATGTACCAGCTCCGGCGTAGCTGAGCGGGGCGCGGCCGGGTCACGAACGTGAGGGGGTGGGGGATGGCGAGCGCGACCGCGCGTTCGATCCGCTCCGGCGCGGTGACGACGGCATCGTATGTGATCATGGCGCCCCAGTCGTGGCCGACCAGCTCCACGGCTCGCCCCGGAGACCAGCGGTCGATCAGCGCGAGTACGTCGCCGGTGAGCGACGCGAAGTCGAACGGCCCGGCGGTCGGGGACGGCGCGTAACCGCGAAGCCAGGGCGCGAGGACGCGCCGTCCGCGGCGACCGAGCTCGGCAAGGAAGGGCGCCGCGGTCGGCGGATGGTCCGGGAAGCCGTGCAGGACGAGCGTCGGTTGACCATCGGGATCACCACCCTGCAGCGCGTGAAAGGTTCCGTGTGGCAGGTCGAAGGTGACGTGTTCCAACTCCATGTGCGTCAGCCGGCCAGTCGATTGAGCTTGCGGATCTGCGTGTCGAAGGCGCGCGAGGGCACGAACCGACGCAGGAGGCTGACGCGTCCGGCCATCGAGCCGGCGGTGTATCGGAGCTTGGGCTTGGCATCGGTGGAGGCCGCGACGATCACCTTCGCCACCACGTCCGGGTCGTCGGCGTTGCGTACGGCCGTAGCCAGCACGTCTCGGGAGACCTCCCGCTGTGAGGCGTAGATCGGCAGGGGCGAGTCGGGTGTCAGGCTGCGCGCCTCGAAACTCGTGCTGGTGTAGGCCGGCTCGACCAGCAGCATCCGGACGCCGTGCTCACGAAGCTCATGGTCGACCGACTCGGAGTAGCCCTCGATCGCATGTTTGGTGGCGGCGTAGACGGCCATGAAGGGGGCCGGGATCAGGCCGAGTACCGAGGAGACGTTGACCACTCGGCCACTGCCCTGTGCCCGCATGTGCGGCATCACGGCGTTGGTCATCCGGATCAGGCCGAAGACGTTGATGTCGAAGACCTCCTTGGCCTGGTTGATCGAGCTCTCCTCGCCGGCGCCGACCGCGCCCACACCTGCGTTGTTGACCAGGACGTCGATCCGACCGAACCGCTCGATCACCTCCTCGACCAGGGTGCGAACCGACTCGTCGCTGGCCACGTCCAGATCGAGGAACGTCACCCCGGCGATCGGCTCGACGTTCATGGCGTTGCGGCTCGTGCCGACCACCGCAAAACCGGCGTCCACGAGGGCGAGCGCGGCCGCCCGGCCGATCCCGGAAGAGGCGCCCGTCACCAGGGCAACGGGGGGAGCTGTCTGCATGCTGGTTCCTTCTGTTGTGGGCACGACTTTGCCCATGTGCGGTCGCCCTGTTGAGCGCAATGGCGGCGGACCCTCCCACTCGCCAGATGAAACCTCTAGAGGAAAGTTCTACCGCTAGAGGAAAGTTCTAGCACAGATACCGAGGATTCCTCTAACCGATGTAAACTGGATCAATGACCAGGACCCCCACTGCCACTACGGGCCAACGGGCAGCGAGGCCCGCCTCGCGCCGCGAGGACATCGCCGCCGCCGCGATCGAGCTGTTCCTCGACCGGGGTATCGCGGCGACCCGGGTGGAAGACATCCTGGCCGCGGCCGGCGTGAGCGTGGGCAGCTTCTACCACCACTTCCGCGACAAGCTCGACCTGGCCGCCACGGTCTACCTGGAACACCTGCAGCGCTTCCAGAGCGACCTGCTCGTCGAGCTTGACCGCCACGAGCGCACCGAGGACGCGGTCCGCGGGCTGGTGACGGCCTACCTACGGTGGGCCGGGGCTGATCCACGCGCCATGGGCTACCTGCACCAGTGCCGCGAGTCCAACGTCGCCGAGATCTCCGAAGGCGAAGAAGCTCGGCTCAAGCAAGCCTTCTACGGTCGCCTCACCGGCTGGCTCGGCGAACGCGCCGCGACCGGGGAGCTACGAGCGCTGCCGAACGAGCACAGCCTTGCGCTATGGCTCGGGCCCGCCGAACAGCTCGTTCGGGCCGCCATCGACCCCTCCGAGCATTTCGCCGCACCGGAGCCCGACGCCCTGGTCGCACACCTCACCCGCGCCGAACGAGTCCTCGCCGACGCCGCCTGGGAAACCCTTCGACGCCCCACCACGGACGACGACGCCGACCAAGCGCGCGAGTAGCGATCAGCGGCGGCGCGGCAGCAACCAGATTCCCCGCCGATCTGGGAAGAGGGCGAGGACATCAGCCAGCTGGCGCAGGTGATCCCCCCCGGGGCGTCTTCGGTGCTCACGAGGATCTCAGCAAATACCCAAAGCGATCACGGTAGGGACGATGGCACGGCGGGCGTGTTCTCTTGGCGGACGGAAACCGTAGCCCCCGTCCAACCTGTCAGAACACGCCCGCAGCTCTCGTCCCACATGAAAGGACGCAGACCACGCCACCGTCAGCCGGTTCTTGCCGGAGCCACGGACATGGCCGCAATCGCTTTCTCGGTCTTGGAATACTCGGCCCAACGCACGAGCACGAACCTGACAGGACGCTCACCAGGCACAGATTCAATCTTCTTCGGCATAGCGCCCTCCTTTCAACTCGAAAGGAAGCGGCAGCAAACCTGGGACGGTTCACCAGACCGTTCGAGGGTCGAATCGAAGTTTCTTGTCAGCGCGCTGCCCAGATCACGACGTTACGTTGACTGTGCAGTATCGCGCGATCTGCCATACTCCGTCAGCAGACTTGCGTAGCAGGAACAGCTCCTGGTACGACGCGCTGTGGGCCTCTCCTGTCGCCTTGATGGTTTGAGTCCCCTCGGTGGCGCTCCGAACGAAGCCCCAGTCTGCGCTGGTCTGCACGACCTCCTTGATCTCGTATTTCATGTCGAAGCCGACATTTTCAAAGATACCTGGGTAGGTTTCGGCGAGGCTTGACTTGCCTACTGTCGCGGGCCTACCTGGAGACATCAGCACACCGTCATCGGCATACGTCGAGACCACCGCAGCGGCGTCTCCGCGGTTGAACGCTGTCAGGTAGGAGACCGCGGCGGCCTCGATTGCAGTGGTGTCTTCCATAAACGCGTCGTTCATGACAATTCCTCACATTTCAGGTCTTGAGGCTGGCGTGATCTCACAGCTCATCCGTGGGATGGCGGTCGTAGTTGGCGCGATCGACTCCCAAGCGGCGATCGCTGCGATGAGCCGCGAGTGACATCGGCACTCTGGAACTTTTCGTTGACTCGTGTGGTGCCCTACGTCAGCGAACATAGGTTCCTTTCGCTAAACGCGGGTATGGACAGGGTATGACACCTCCTTTCGCCCAGAACGTGGCTCTCAGCAAGCGGGAAAAGCCGTGGCCCTGACGATTGGGTTCGTGGGTTGTGGCGTGGTCACGTGGCATTCCCCGACGCGCAGAATGTCTGGGATCTGCGCGCCGGGAAGTGCCGGGCGGACGGTCGCCGCAAGGGCGGACAGGCCTCAGAACGGGTACTTCGGCAGGTCTCCTCGCACGGTGACCCACTGGGTCTCGGTGAATGCGTCGAGGTTGGCGGCCGAGCCTCCGTGGCGAGAGCCGGTGCCGGAGTCACCGAGCCCGCCGAACGGTGCGTTGGGCTCGTCGTTCACGGTCTGGTCGTTGATGTGGACCAAGCCGGTCGGGATTCGCTCGGCCAGCGCCAGACCAGCCATGACATCCCGCGTGAGGATGCCGAGGGACAGGCCGTAGGGCGTCGCCGTCGCGAGTCGGACGGCCTCGTCGAGATCGTGGAAGACGGAGACCGGGGCGACCGGGCCGAAGATCTCGGCGGAGAAGGCGGGCACCTCCGGGGTGACCCCACCGAGGACCGTCGGCTTGTAGAATAGGTCGTCGTAGGACCCACCGGTCACCAGCTCGGCGCCTGCCTCGACGCTGCTGGTGACCAGCCCGTGCACTCGGTCTCGCTGGCCTGCGTCGATCATCGGGCCGATGGCCACCGCGCCTGTCGGGTCACCGACCGGAAGCTTCTCTGCGTGCGCAGCAAGTACGCGGACGTACTCTTCGGCTACGGCGTGGTGAACCAGATGCCGGCCGGTGGCCATGCAGATCTGTCCGGCGTGGTTGAACGAACCGAACGCCCCGACGGAGACCGCGGCCTCGAGGTCGACATCGTCGAGCACGACCAGGGCGGAGTTTCCGCCGAGCTCGAGGTGGACTCGCTTGAGGTGCTTGGCAGCGAGCGTCGCGACGGCACGACCGGCGCCGGTGGAGCCGGTGAAGGCGATCACCCCGATCTCGGGCGCCTCGACGAGCGCCGCTCCCACGGCTGCGTCGCCGGACAGGACGTGCAAGAGGCCCGCGGGAAGCCCGGCCTCTTCGAAGACGCGGGCGAAGACGACTCCTCCGCTGACCGCCGTTCGGGGGTCCGGCTTGCACACGACAGCATTGCCGAGGGCCAAGGCCGGGGCGATCGCACGGATGGCGAGAACGATGGGAGCGTTGAACGGTGCGATCACTCCGGCAACCCCGACCGGCACGCGTCGAGCCATCGACAGCCGCGGGGCGGCTGTGCGCAGCAGCTGACCGTACGGTTCCGCCGCCAGCGCCGCTGCCGCGAAGCACTCCTCGGCGGCCACCTGCGTCTGAAACTCGGCGAACGGCCGGATCGCGCCTGATTCGCGTACGAGCCAGTCAGCGATCTCCGCGGCGTGCTCGGTGAACAGCTGGCCCGCGCGCCGCAGCACTGCGGCCCGCACAGCGTAGGGCTGCGCCGCCCAGTCCCGCTGGGCGTCTGCCGCGCGGCTGGCCGCCTTGGTCACGTCGGTGGGCGTAGCCACCCCGACCTGTGCGAGCTCGGTTCCGGTGGCGGGCTCGACGACGGGGGCGGCACCGCCGCCGCCTTCGATCCATCCGTCGGAGTAGATCAGTCCTTGCCAGTTGGTGAGGTCGAGCAGCGACATCAGCTTTGGCCTTTCGTATCGAGGTCGGATTCAGAGAGCCGGAGCACGGGCTTGACGACGTCGCCGTGCTTGGACGCCTCCATGGCCTCGTTGATCTCGGTGAGTGGGAAGTACTGGATCAGGTCGGTGAACGGGAAGCGGCCCTGGTCGTGCAGCGCCAGGAGGGCGGGCACGAACCGCGGGCTCTGGCTCTCCCCGCCGAGCGTGCCCACGATGCGCTTGCCCCAAAGGGTGGTCAGGTGGTCGGCGCTGAACTCTGCTCCCGCCGGCGCGGCCCCGATCAGCACCGCCGTGCCGAGCATGCCGACGCTGTCGATCGTCTGCCTGATGACGGCCGGGATCCCCGTGCAGTCCAGGGCTGCGTCAGCGGTGCCCTTGCAGATCTCGTGGATCGTGGGGACGACATCGACGGCGCCCGGATCGATGACCTCGGTCGCACCCAGCTTCAACGCCAGCTCTCGGCGAACCGGGTTGGGCTCGACGACCACGATGGTCGTCGTCGGCGTCAGCCTTGCCGCCATCACCGCGGCGAGACCGACGGCTCCGCCACCGAAGACGACGAGGCTGTCCCCGGGGCCGAGCTGCAACGTGTTGAGGACGGCTCCCGCTCCCGTCGCGATCCCACAGGCCAGTACGCCGACGGCTTCCGTTGGCGCGGTGGTCGAGATCGGGACCAGGCTGCTGGGGTCGACGATGGCATGGTGGGCGAACGAGGACTGCCCGAAGAAGTGGCTGTGCAGAGGGCTCCCATCGAGCTTGCGCAGGGACGTCGAGCCATCCGTCCGCCCGCCTCCGATGAGAAGCGGGGCGAGCTGCATGCAGTAGCGGGGCTGCCCGGCGAGACAGTTACGGCACCGGCCACACCAAGGCCAACCGAGCATGACGGTGTCGCCGATCTCGTGGCCGGTGACGCCGTCGCCAAGCGCCTCGATCCGTCCGACTCCTTCGTGACCGAGCACTCCGGGCGCAGGGAAAGGAAGATCACCCTGTTGAGCGACGGCGTCGGTGTGACACACGCCTGATGCGATCAGGCGTACGAGCACTTCACCTGCCCGGGGCTCGTCGATCTCGACCTCCTCGACCGTGAACTGACTCTTTTGGCTGTCGAGGACAGCTGCTGTCGTACGCATGGACCACTCCGTCCGTTTGATGGGTTGTAGAGAAAGAGCCCGAGACGATCGGGGACCCGCCTCATCCGTGCGCCGCCTCAAAGGTCGAGCACCAGTCGGGGGCAGGTGGCGGCGGCCCGCGAGACGCACACCATCAGGGACTCGCCTTTGGCGCGTTCCGCGTCGCTGAGGATGGCGTCTCGATGGTCGACCTCTCCAGAGACGATGCGGGTCTCGCAGGACCCGCACGTCCCCTCCTCGCAGGAGGACTCGATATAGACGTCGTTGTCGAGCAGGACATCGAGGACGGACTCCCCCGGCGTGACCGTGAGGACCCGCCCCGACGAAGCCAGCTCGATGTCGAAAGCGCGGCGCTCGACGGGCCCTTTCGACTTGAGGGGCGCGAAGCGCTCGAGGTGGAGGCATTCAGGACGATCGGCCATGCGCTGAGCGAGCGCGTCGAGGAGGGGACCGGGGCCGCAGGCGTAGACCTCGGTGGAGGGTTGGAGACCCGCGAGCAGCGTGTCGAGATCGATGAGCCCACAGACGTCCTGCGGGTGGTAGGTGACCCTTCCCGGGTACGTCTTCTCGAGCTCGTCGGCGAACGCCATGGACTGCTTGCTGCGGCCGCCGTAGGTCAGGTGCCAGTCCACTCCATCGCGTGTGGCCTGCGCCATCATCGGCAGGAGCGGAGTGATACCGATTCCTCCGGCGATGAAGTGGTACCCAGCCCCCGGCAGGAGAGGAAAATGGTTGCGTGGGCCCCGAGCGAGGACCTGCTCGCCCTCTCGGACCTCCTCGTGGATGTAGCGAGACCCGCCGCGACCGTTCTCCTCTCGCAGCACCGCGACACGCCATGTCATCCGGTCGTCGGGATTCCCGCACAGCGAGTACTGGCGTGTCATGCCCCCAGGGAGAAGCAGGTCGACGTGAGCACCGGACTGCCATTCCGGAAGCGGCTTCTCGTCGGCCGCCCGCAAGTCGAGCACGACGATGTCGGCTGCCACTTCACGGCGGGCGTGCACGGTCAGAGCCCGCTGGCTGTCAGTTTCGGGATGTTCCATCGCACTGCCTCACTTGTCTTCGATTCCTCTTCGTCTGCCGGGCGGCAGGCTCGCCTAACCGGCCACCTGGATCGCCGCGACGGGGCACCCCCGGGCCGCGGCGGCTGCGGCCTCGACGACGTCACCGGCAACATCCGTGGTCAAGACCTCGACGGCGCCCTCGTCGTGAAGGACGAACACGTCGGGCGCGATTCCTACGCACACTGCGTGACCTTCACAGCGGGATGCATCGACGACGATCTTGGACATGAGGTCCCCTTCTTTCAGATCGGGATGGTGTCTGGTTTCAGTTGATGGAGCTGCCGGACGGAGAACTCAGGAGTGGATCGTGACCGGCAGCGTGGAGATCCCGCGGAGAATGTTGTGCACGTTCCAGACCGGCTCGCCGGCGAGCTCGAAGCGGGAGACCCTGTCGGCAAGAGCGTTGAACAGCGCGTTGGCCTCCAGCTTCGCGAGCCCCTGCCCGACACAGCTGTGGATGCCGGAGCCGAAGCCGACGTGTCCGGCGGTGTCGCGGTAGATGTCGAAGCGACCGGGGTCCTCCCAACGTCGCTCGTCCCGGTTGGCCGAGGCGTAACTGACGAAGACCCAGTCGCCGGCGGGCAAGGTCACGCCGTCGATGTCGTAGTCCCGGGTGAGGTGGCGGGCGAAGCCCCGGATCGGTGCTTCGAGCCGGACCGCCTCGTTGACCACGTTCGCGATCAGCGAGCGGTCGCGTCGCAACTCGTCCCACTGGTCCGGGTGGAGGGCGAACTGCCAGATCGCGGTAGACAGTGCGCTGATGGTGGTGTCGATCGACGGACCGAGGTAGTCGAGGAGCAGCAGCGGCAGCATCTTCTCGTCGATCTCGCCGGACCGGGCCTCGAGCAGCATCTGGTGGCCCCAGCTGCCAGGTGTCAGCTTCTCCTCGCCCGCGACACCGGACATGTATTCGAGGAACTCCTGCAGGCTCGGCAGGGAGGCCTGGGTTCGCTCGTTCATCGGGCCCTCAGCCTGGAAGGCCGCCGACGCCCACGTCAGCAGGTGCTCACGGCCGTCCTCGGGTACGCCGAGCAGGTCGGGGACCACAGAGAGCGGGAATGCCGAGGAGAAGTCGGCGACGGCGTCGAAGGAGCCCTTCTCGATGAGCTCGTCGACCAGCACATGCGCCCGCCGCGTGAAGTCCTCGCTGTGTCCGCGCAGCGCCCGGGGCGTCAGCCGGGTCCCGAGGATCCGCCGCAGCAGGTCGTGGTCGGGCGGGTCTGTGCACAGGACGCTGCCACCCTTGGTGGCCTGGTTCATCACTTCGTTGAGAGCCACGCCGGAGCCGGAGGAGAAGCTGTCATGGTCGCGCAGCGCCGCGAAGGCCTCGGCGTAGCGGGGAAGGACCCAGCATTCGTACCGGGACATCCAGAGCGCAGGGCCCGCATCGCGCAGCTCGCGGTACGTCGGGTGCGGGTCGGCGATCACATCGTCGGCAAAGAGATCGGCGTCTGTGCTGGGAATGGTTGGGGTCATCGTTGTTCACTCCTCGGTTGTTGGCGTCGGTTTCAAGTCGGTCGAGAACAGTGGGCTCTCCGGGCCGCCGTAGCGAGCCCAGCGCCTTAGGTGCGGCTGCCCAGCGACTCCGCGGTGGCCAGCTCCTCGAACAGTTCGGCGTCACGGGGTCCACCTGTTCGCAGCAGCTCTCCCGCCTCGGCGATCTGCTCGATGCGCTCGAGGATCGCCGAGGGTGCTCCCTCGACCTCGCCGCGGAGCAGGCTGGTCACCGTGCCGGAGAGCACCTCGGCCGTGGCGGTCGGCGCGGTGGCCGTCCGCCACGCGACGTGCCTGTCGGGGCGGACCAGCAGCGCGCCGCTGCGGTCGATATCGCGGGCGGCGGCCCACTCCCCTGTCGGATCCTGGTAGGCACCCCCGGACCCCACCGCGACGACTCGGATCGGGCATCCGGACTCTCTCTCGGCAACGGTCGCCGCTTCGGTCCAGATGTCGGCGGCGTCCGCGGCGACGAACAGGGTGAACCCGCTGCGAGCGACCAGGTCGGAGGTCGAGACCTGCCGCCCGTCCTGGTTCAACCAGACGTGAGGGATGTGGTGCCCCGGGCGGCTGGTCTGGGTGAACTCGGTCGCCGAGTCGTGGGTGGCGGGCGGTGGTGTGCCGTCGGGGCGAACCGCGCCGACCTCGTAGCTGAAGCCGGCCTCGACGTTGAGCTGGCTGTAGTCCTCGGCGTTGGCGGCGATCGCCGTCTCGGCAGCGCGTCGCCGCTCGGCGCCCTCGTCGGTGTCACTCGCCCAGGTCCCGATCTCCTGCCAACCCTCCTCGATGCTGAGGCCGGCACCAAGACCGAGCGCAGCAGCGACGGGGCCGTGCCGGCCGGCGTTACGAAGCGAGTGCTCAACGTTCCGTGCGGCAACCGGCTGCCGCTCGAGCTCGTAGGTGTCCAGGAGCGCGTCCTCGGCGTAGCCGGCGAGGACCGCTTCCAGCTTCCAGGCGAGGTTGGCGACATCGCCGACGGCCGTGTTCAGGCCGAGGCCGCCGGTCGGTGGGTGCCGATGTGCGGCGTCGCCGATGATGAGCGCGGGACCGACACGGAACCGCTCCGCGACGACTCCCTCGAACTGCCAGTGGCTGATCGAGTGCACTTCCATCTCGAGATCCTCGACCCCGATCATCCGGCGGGCGCGCTCGACCAGCTGCTCGTGATCCTGCCCGTTCGGGTCGCCGATCCGGAACGCGACAACAGCCGACCACTCCGAGCAGTGGCGACCCCAACGGTCAGGGCCCAGGCCCAGGAGCGCACCCTCGAAGCTGCCCTGCCCCTCGGGATTGATGAAGTAGGTGATGAGCGCCTCCTCGTCCGCATGGTCGGACAGGTCGGCGGAGAAGTAGACGTTGATGAGATCCAGCAGTGCGCGCGGGCCGATGGCCTCGACCCCGAGGAGCTTCGCCGTCGTGCGGCCGCCGTCCGCGGCCACGACGTAGCGGGCCCGGATCGTGCGCGTCTCACCGGTCGTGACGTCGCGCACCGTGGCCAGCGCACCGTCGTCCTCGGTGACCAGGTCGACCAGCTCGGTGTTACCGAGCACGCGGCCTGGCCAGGCGCGATCGGCGTGCTCCCACAGGATCCGGTCGACCCGGATCTGGGGCAGGTTGGCGAACGGGCGAGGGCTGGCCGTGCGGTAGGAGGTCAGGTCGTGGCCACCACCCCACGCGTCGACGTACCCGATCCTGCGTCCGTGAAGATCGGTGGGGCCGCCGAGCGAGGTGTACCACGCGACCCGGTGCCACTGGTCCTCCGGCGGCGAGAGACGATAGACGTCGTCGGCGACCCCGATGTCGTGGAAGGTCTCCATCGTGCGGACGTTGAGGAGATGCGCGCGCGGATAGCGAGGCGAGAAGTCGCGCCGTTCGACCAGCAGACCGTCGATCCCACGCTGCGCCAGTTCCAAGGCCAGCGTGAGACCGGCCGGGCCTCCGCCCACGATGAGAACCGGGACGACCTCGTCCGCGGCGGTGCTGGGTGCGACATTCACTTGGTTCCTCCTGAGCATTGCTTGGCGATCCGAATCTGCTCGTAGACGTCGGCCCGCAGTTCGGTGAACCGATTCGACCCCGTTGTGGTGCGCGACTCGTTCTCCAGAACCGCACGGATGTCGCGCGTCAGAAAAATGCTCATGGCGTCAGACCCATCAGCTCGATCGTGCTGGCCCCTGCGCGAAGAGCGGCCATCATCGAGGCCTCCTTGTCCTCGCGCTCTCTGGAGGCCTTCAGTACCTCGTCGACCCGGGCCTTCGGCAGGGCAACCACGCCATCCGCGTCTCCGACGACCATGTCGCCCTTCGCGATCGTGATCCCGCCGATCGTGACCCGCTCCGGGAAACCACCGCCAGCCTCCGGATCCTTGATGGTGCCGCGCATGCAGGTCGTGGCAGCGAACACGGGAAAGCCCACCTGGCCGAGAACCTCGGTATCGCGCACACCACCATCGAGCACGAGACCACCTAGGCCGCGGCTCGCAGCCGCCACACTCAGGATCTCGCCCCAGTAGCCGTACTCCTCTTCGCCCGTGGTGGCCACGACCAGAACCTCACCAGGCTGCGCGGCGTAGACCCCCCGATGCAGCCACAGGTTGTCGCCCTGCGGACACACCACCGGCCGCGCAGGGCCGCTGAACGTTGCCCCTGCGTACGCCGGCCGAAGCCGGGCCGGCAGGGCTCCTACGCGACCGGCCGCCTCATGCAGGGTCGCCGCCGAGAAAAGGGACCGGTTGCCGGTCGATGTGGTCTCAGTCACAATCGGTACGCTAAATGACGGCAAGATTGAATGCAATAGTTCAGACAAAACTTCACTCCGTGACTCCGGGCACCGCGAGACGGCAGGCTGGAACGACCTTCATGGGCCTCTGACACGAGCGAGCCGGGCGTGCCAGACGAGTCCGGCGGGCGTCGCGAGCTGCGCGAACTGACGCAACGGCTTCAAGGGCCGAAGTTGTGCCGATCAGCGGCGACCACCTGGGCAGCCGGCTGGCTGCTCAGGTGGTCACCGGTGCGGCTCGCCCTACTGAGCCAGAAGTGGTTCGAGCGCGATGATCCCGGCACCGGTGTTGGAGACCGGCACGTGGTAAGCGGAGTAGGCGACGTTGACCGCCTCTGCCATCGCTCCCCGCATGACAAGCCACATGACGAGTTCGGCACCCTCAGAGCCGGCCTCGAGGATGTACTCGCGGTTACTCAGCGCGGCCAGGTTTGCCGGGTCGTCTGCGATGTCGGCGAGGAAGCGGCGGTCGAACTCCTGGTTGATGTGTCCGGCTCGCGTCCCTTGTAGCTGATGAGACATTCCCCCGGTGCCCACGACCCCGACGCGCCGGGCCTCCGGGAAGGAGGCGATGGCCCGGCCGATTGCCCGGCCGAGATCGAAGCATCGTTGCGCAGATGGGGTCGGCTGCTGGACCACGTTGACCGCGATCGGCACGACGCGAACCGGCCACTCTTCTGGCTTCCCGTAGAGAACGGTCAGCGGGACGGTGAACCCGTGGTCGACGTCAAGCTGTTGGCAGATGGCCAGGTCGAAGCCCTCGGGGATGACGCTGTCGATCAGGTGCCATGACAGGTCTAGGTCACCCTCGCAGTCGGGGACCTCGCGGGCACCATAGCCTTCGTCTGCCGGCGCGTACGAGGGCGCGGCGCCGATGGCGAACGTGGGGTAGAGCTCAAGGGAGAACGCAGCGGCGTGGTCGTTGTAGATCACGATGAGTGTGTCCAGATCGAGCTTCTCCACCCAGTCCCGGACCGGCTCGAACATCTCGAAGACCGCGGAGGCCGGACCTTCCTGACCACTCTCCATCGCGTCCCCGAGCGCCGGGACGTGCGATACGCCGACGCCGGCGATCACCTCAGCCATGCGGACTCCTCCCCCCGTTGCGCATCATCTCGACGAACTCCTCTGTGGTCTGACCGGCCATGCGCGCCACGATGTCCGGCACCTTGAGCCCGTCGACCATCCCGATCTTGTAGATGAAGTAGATGTTTCCGCCGAGCTCGATCATCCTGAGGAAGTCGCGCTGACGTACGGCTTCCTTCTGCTCCTCGCTGAGTCGGAACCGGGCCATGAACGCCTCGGGATCGGCAACGAACTGCTCTCGTTCCGCCGCCTTGTTGAGAGCCATGGCGAGATTGTTGAGCGGTAGACCGGACCGAGCCTGCCGGCCGTCGAAGACGACGGTGCCCGGGATCTCGACTCCGTCCTCGTTCATGAGACCGCTTTCGCCAGGCGACTGGCCAGCCGCGGGTACACCGCCAACGCGTTGTCCTGGTAGATCGCGCGTCGGTCGGCGTCGGTGAGGAAGTCGATCTTGTCGATGACGGGCTTGAAGTCATCGAAGTGGTGTCCGGTGTCAGGGTTCATCGCCGAGCCGCTGCCTGGTCGCTCGGTCCCGAACAGAACCCGGTCCGGCCCCACGGTCTTGAGGAGCAGCTCGAGAGATGCGGGGTTGTGCAGGACGCTGTCGAAGTAGAACCTCTTCAGCGCGACCTCGAAGCGCTCCTCGTCATCGTTGCCGCCGAGAATCGGGAGCAACCGCTCGGCTTGCCAACGGCCGATCTGGTAGGGCACCGATCCCCCACCGTGCGAGATCATGATCCGCAGCGCCGGGTAGCGCTGGAACACGTCGCTGCGAAGCAGCGAGAGGATGGCGATCGACTCTTCGGTGATGAAGTGCTCGCTGTAGGACTCCCGGCCTGAGTAGCAGCCGGCCGAGTGGATGTGCATCGGCACGTCGAGCTCGATGAGCTTCTCGTAGAGCGGCCACCAGTAGGGGTCGTTCAGAGTTGGCGGCTTGCCAAGGCCCTCGGTCGGGTCGGGGTTGACCAGGGCGCCGACGAATCCGAGCTCGTTGACGGTGCGCTCGAGCTCGCCGAACGCGTGCTCGACCGCCTGCTCCGGCACGATCGGCAGTCCGGCGACGCCGGCAAACCGGTCGGGGTGCATCTCCACGGTGCGGGCGATGATGTCATTGTTGGCCGCGATCCACGGCTCGACGATCGACGCTGGGGTCATCGAGTGGCCCTGGCCGTAAGGCCGGGGAGAGAGCAGCTGTATGTCGGTTCCGACCTCGTCGAGAGCGTCGACGTTCAGCTTGGCGCAGGCGGCGAGGTCGTCGTCGCTGACCTTCGGGGAACCGAAGAAGTAGCCGCCGTTGGCGAGCAGGTTGGCGCGGTATGCGTAGAGCCCATCAGGAGCGACCAGGTGGGCGTGGGAGTCGATGATCATCGGTTGAGTCCTTCGATGTTGGCGACCAGCTCGCACTGCAGGTGCTGCGTGGCCGAGAGTTCCTGAACGAGGGTGTGACGGGCCGGTCTGCTGGCAGCGTCGGGGAAGGCGGTGACCCAGTGCTGGTCGATCAGCTCCCGGATGCCGCGGTCCTTGACGAAGAAGGTGCACTTGACGATGTCGCCGAGATCGCCGCCGGCCTCAACGAGCAGAGCGCGGATGTTGTCGAAGACCAAGGCGACCTGGACCTCGGCTTCGGGCGGGATCCTGCCTTCGCGGTCCATCCCGTTGATGCCGCTGGACATCAGCAGCGAGCCCACCAACGAGGCCTGCGGGATGGGTGCCCCTCCGTGGTGGAGTCCCTCTAGGTCGACGGAGCGTCGCCATGGCGTGCTCATGTGGTCAGCCTTTCTTCGTCTGAAGCTGGTGGTAGCCGTAGTTGTCACGGGCCTCACGAAGGCTGGCGCCACCGTCGACGGCGGCTCGGATCGCCTCTTCAGCCTCGCGGATGCCGACGGCGAGGTCGATCACCTCGGTGACCCGGCCGGCCGGGATACAGACGACGCCGTCGGCATCACCGACCAGGTAGTCGGCTGGTTCCACACACGTCGTGCCGAGCGTGATCGGCACGTCGTAGCTGTCGACACGGACCCGGTCCTTCCCGGTCCGCATCCACCGGGACCGGGCGTAGACCGGGTAACCGAGCTCGACGGCGCGGTCCGAGTCGCGGCAGACTCCGTCGATCACCGTGCCGCCGAGTCCGCGCTGGTGCGCGGTCGCGGTCAGCAGGTCCCCCCAGACCGTCGTATCCAGGCGGCCAGCATTGTCGATGACGACGACCGTGCCCGGGGGAAGGTCGTCGACGTAGTCGCCCACCGTGCCAGAAGTGCCGGTGATCGGTACGTAGCGAACCGTGAACGCGCGACCGACGAGGCGGTCACTTCGCTGCAGGGGAAGCAGGCCGGCAATCTGTCCCGGAATCTCCAGCTTGTCCAAGGCGTCGCTGACATGGCTGGTGTCGAGGAGCGCCAGCTCGCGCAGCACGCCCTCGTCATTGTTCGAATTCATCTTCGCCTGTCCTCTCATCACTGGGCCAGCAAGTTCTCGTAGTCGGCGCCCATGACCTCGACCATGGACGCGCCCTCGTGCACCTTCGCGACCATCGCGCGCTCCTTTGCCGCTACGAGTTCGGCCTTGTCGAGCACGGTCTGGATGTGAGCGGCCGGCACGAAGACCACTCCACTGCCGTCCGCAACCACGTAGTCGCCCGGGGCCACATCTACGCCGGCTACCGTGACGTCGACATTCCAGCCGCGCTCCACGACACGACTGCGTGCGGTGACCGGTACGCCTGCACGGGCGTAGACCGCCAACCCCAGGTCGGTCGCCTCATCGACGTCGCGGACCGCCCCGTCGACGACAATGCCCTCGATCCCACGTTTCCGCGCTCCGGCGCTGAGGACGCCACCCCAACCTGAGACGTGAGTCCGGCCGTCATGGGCCACCACGACGACATCACCTGGCCCAGAGGCGTCTACGGCCGCAGTGCCGAGGTGGCGCGGCGACTCGACGGTGCCGGCGGCAACCAACTCGACCGTCACAGCGCGTCCGGACACCCGGTGCCGCCCCGTGACCGAATGGATGCCCAGCGCTGCGCCCGGCAGCCCGAGCGCGTCGAGAGCATCCGAGACTGCACAGGTGTCCAGCGTCCCGAGTCGTTCCAGGTGGGGATCTTCAGTAGGCATGATGCGTCGTTCCTAACCGCGAGATGCCGCGATGGCGGGATGCATGCAACTTTGCATTCAATTTACCACGACCTGTGCTCCTCGTCACCACCTACGCCAACTCCGTGCAGGTCGCTCTCGCGAAGCCCGGGAATGCATGGACTTTTGAATGCATTTCTGCACAATAGAGTGTGATGCCGGCCACTTTCAAGCCTTGACGGCCGGGACCATGACAGACCAACGCCACGCGCAGGCGGCCGGGGAAGCCGCTGAACTCAGAGGTGATGGACCAGGTCCGTGACAAGTGGGGCTGACCGTCCGCGACGGGGTCCGGACAGACCGGGCTGCCGCGGCTATCGGGAACGTGCCTGGAACGCGGGTCAAGCCCGGGGTCAGTGGGAGCTCCTACCACTCCGGCGACGTCGCCTCACGAGACGAGGACGGATACATCTTCTACATCGGCCGGACCGACGACGTCTTCAAGGACTACGACTACAAGATCTCGCCCTTCGAGCTCGAGAGCGTGCTCATCGAGCACCCCGCGGTCGCCGAGGCTGCCGTGGTCCCGCGCCGGACGAGCTGACGCTTTCCGTGCCGAAGGCCTGCGTCGCCCTGGCATCCGGCTTCGAGGCAGACAAAGACACCGCCCGAGACATCCTCAGGCACGCGAGGGCGGGGCTGGCGCCGTACCAGCGGATCAGGCGGCTCGAGTTCTTCGACCTGCCCAAGACGATCTCCGGGAAGATCCGCCGCGTGGACCTCCGAAGCCGCGAGAACGCTGCCGCGTCTGGAGAAACCAGAGTCGACGAGTGGCGCGACGACCAGTTCCCCGAGCTTCGCGACGACGGGAAGACCTACTAGAGGAAGGTCGGCTCCGCACCTTCGATGGTGGCGCGTCGATGGTCGGAGCTGACCTGCTCGAGTGCCTCGACATCTCGGGCTTCGACCGCATCGATGATCCGCTCGTGGAAGTCAACTGCCGCCTGGCGATCCTTCGGCAGCCGGTAGGCACGAGCGACGTAGGCGTCAGCCAGAGGCCAGATACGTTCCACCTGTTCGCAGATGACGTTACGGGTCGACAGCGACCACAGCGTGCTGTGGAACTTGTGGTTCAACTCGACGATCTCGAACCAGTCCGGGGCCTCGACCAGGTCCGCCATACGACGATTGAGGTCGCGCAACTGAGCGATCATCGGCTCATCGGGCCACCGCAGCGTGCGCAGGAGCTCGGACTCGAGCAGGTCGAGCATGAAGTGGACCTGCGCGAGCTCGTCATGGGTCCGCTTCGCAACGACGAAGCCCTGCTGACTCTTGTGGTCAAGAAGTCCCTGGTTCGCCAGAACCAGCAACGCCTCCCGCAAGGGAACTCGACTGATACCCAGCTGGGCCGCAAGCCGCTCCTGGCGAAGCTGCTCTCCGGGAAGGAGCTCACCTCGCAGCACCATGCGCTTGAGGGCAACCAGAGCCCGCGAAGTACCCGTTTCCCGTGCTGTCGCCTCAGGCGCCGCCATAGCCATGCCCACAGTATAAATGAAGTCTTAACTGCATGCAGGCTTGAAGACATCGGTGGTTCGCAATACTCGTGCACATGACGCACGAGACAAGCTCACCTGCCGACTGGTACTTCGAGGACTTCGCCGTCGGCCAGGTGTTCCGCACACAGGGCAGGACCATTACCGAGACCGACCTCGTGTCCTTCGCCGGATGGAGCTGGGACACCAACCCCGTACACACCGACGCAGAGCACAGTGCACACGGCCGATTCCGGCAGCCCATCGCCCACGGCGTCCTGGGCTTGTCGGTCGCCATGGGCCTGGTCTCTCGTCTCGGGATCTTCGAACGCTGCTCGGTGGCGCTTCTCGGCATCAACGGATGGACCTTCAAGCACCCGGTCTTCGTCGGCGACACCGTCCACTGCACGCTTCGCATCGCTGATGTCCGCGCCGCCAGCTCGGGCAACGTCGGGATCCTGGAACGAGAGTTCGTCATGTTCAACCAGGACAGAACGGTCGTCCAACAGGGCGAGATCGGCCTCATGGTGGCGCGCCGTCCGGCCACCTGACGCAACTGCAACAGAGTGCGCCTACGCAGCACCTCTACTGTGCGGCGACGCTGAAGGTGGCCGAAAGTATCCTCAACTCCATGAGCCTCTAGTTCTCGCTGCGCCCGCACATCGGCTTCGAGGAGCGAAACGTACGTGGCACCGACCAGTGTCGGATTCAGGTCGCGGCGGGAGTCGGGCCGGTTCAGCGTCCAGGTCTCGACGTCACCGCTGCGACTTGTGATGAGGACCTCACTCACAACTTCGTCACCGGGCGCCCCCGACTTCGGCGTGCTGCTTGCGCAGCACCGCGCGCTGCACCTTGCCGCTCGGTGTCTTGGGCAGCTCCGCCACGAACTCGATCTGGCGGGGGTAGGCGTGGGCGGCGTACTCCTTCTTCACCCAGTCCTGCAGCTCCTTCACCAGAGCGTCGCTGCGCTCGAACCCCGGGGTCAGCACGACGAACGCATGGATCACCTCGCCCCGCAGCTCATCCGGCGCGGCCACAACCGCACACTCGGCCACCGCCGGATGCGTGCCCAGCGCGCTCTCGACGTCGAACGGGCCGATCCGGTAACCGGCCATCAGGATCACGTCGTCATCGCGAGAGGAGAAGTGGATCAGACCATCGCAGTCGACCGTGATCAGATCGCCGCTGAGGTAGAGCTCCCCGTCGGCGCTGAACCGGTCACCGCGGTGACCACGATCGGAGCCATACCCGGTGAAGGTGAAGAACGCACTCTCCGCGACACGCACCGCCAGCCGCCCGACCTCGCCGGCCTCGGCCGGTACGTCCTCATCCAGCCTGAGGGCGGTCAGGGACCAGCCCGGGAAGCTGTAGCCCATCGCTGCCGGCTGGACCTGGGTGGCGGCGTGGGGATGGTGGGCGAAGCCCGCGGGCATCCCCACCTCGGTCTGACCGAAGTGGTCATGGATCTCCAATCCCCACTGCTGCTGCGCCCAGGCGAACACATCGGGCGTGAGCGGCTCACCAGCACTCGAGAGGCGCCTCAACGCCGGCAGCTCCGCCCGCGTCTTCGCACCTCGCAGGCCACGGAAGATCGTGGGCGCCGCCGCCAGGTCGGTGACCCCGTACGTCTCCAGGATCCACCAGGTGGTCTCGGCATCGAACTTCGCCGTGCTCACGATGTTCGAGACGCCCGCGCACATCGGCGCGACCACCCCGGCGTACAGGCCATAGGCCCAGCCCGGGTCGGCGGCGTTCCAGTAGACCGAGCGGTCATCGACGCCGAGGCCGATCTCGAGGTAGGCCTGCCACCCCGCCACATAAGCCAGCGGATGGATGACCGTCTTGGGCTTGCCCGTCGTTCCAGAGGTGAACATGTGGGTCAGCTCCACCTCGGGCCCGGTCGGCACCGGCCCCTCCCACAGGGAGGCGGCCGCCACGACGGCCGCGAGATTGATACCACCGACGGGAGCAGCGGCACCTGTGTCCAGGCCGGCCACCAGCCGGACACGGTCCTCGGGGAGCTTGTCGAACTGGTCACCGTCGGTGACCACCACGCCGACCCCGCCCTGATCGAGACGGTCGGCCACAGCTGAGGCCGCGAACGCCGTGAACAACGGCATGTAAACCGCCCCCAGACGCCAGATCCCCAGGATCACCGCGGGCAGATCGACGTCCTTACCCATCAGCGTCGCCACCCGATCACCCGCACGCACGCCATGCGCACTCAGCACCGACGCGATCCGTCGCGACCGGTCGGCGAGCACGCCATAGGTCAACGACACCTCCGCCAGCTCCGCATCGATGAACCTGAACGCGACCCCAGCGCGCGGATGGCGATCACACATCAGCTCGGGCGCGCTCGCGGCCGGCGAAGCGAACTCGCGGAGAATTTCCCCGACTCGTTCCTCGAGGTGGATATTCATGGGTTACTCCTAGTGACCAGGCGGATCTTTATCAGCGTCGATGATCGGAAGGACGAGCAGCTGGGGTGTGCGCGATGTATTGGACGCGGGCGACGTGCAGAGACCTACGCCCAGACGTCGTCGGTGTAGCGCGCATCGACGCGGGCCGCTCGACCTCCTCACGTAACGGTCTGGCCCGGTTCAGCAGCATCCGACCGAGGACGTGTCCGGCCCTGCGGCAACGAGCACCCCGGCCAGCACACCTAGGTGACGAACACGATCTTGCCTTCGGTGTCACCTTCCAACATCGATCGAAAGCCCGTCTCAGCATCCCGCAGCGCCATCTGTGCACCGATCCTTGGCTGGATTCCTGCCAGATCCACGAACTGCAACAGGTCCATCAGCTCCGCCCGGGTGCCCATGGTGGAACCGAGGATCCGTAGTTGAAGGAAGAACACCCGCTGCAACTCGGCCTCCGCGTCGGGACCGCTCGTCGAGCCTGAAACCACGACGACCCCACCCGGCTTGAGCGCCTTTATCGAATGGCCCCATGTCGCTTTGCCGACGGTTTCGAAGACCCCATCGACGCGCTCAGGGAGCCGCGCACCGGGTTCGAAACTCTGATGCGCGCCGAGCTGCTCTGCGAGAGCGCGCTTGGCTGCGGTCCTCCCCGTGACCCACACCCGAAGACCTGCGGCTCGTCCGAGCTGGACCAGCGCCGTGGAGACGCCACCAGACGCACCTTGCACCAGCATGGTCTGCCCGGGCCGGAGACCCGACTTCACGAACAGCATCCGATAGGCGGTCAGCCACGCGGTCCCCATGGTCGCGGCCTCGGCGAAGGAGAGGCCAGCAGGCTTCGGCACAACGTTGCGGGCAGGTACGACGACGTGGTCCGCAAACGTTCCCTGGTGCAGCTCGGTGAGCAATGTACGGCGAGGATCGAGCGTCTCGTCCCCGCCCCGATCCGCGTCGCCGATGATCGAGTGGAGGACGACCTCGGTGCCGTCCTCCAAGACGCCGGCGCCGTCGCACCCCAAGATCATGGGGAACTGCTCACCTTTGATGCCGACTCCGCGGAGTGTCCAGATGTCGTGCATGTTCAGGCTGGCGGCCCTCACTGCGACCTTGACCCAGCCATCCGGAACATCCGGTTCGGGTCGCTCGCCCGTAGCAAGCGACTTCAGCGGCTCCTCGTAGTTGGGTTCGCGAGCATAGACGGCAAACATCGCGTTCTCTCTCCCTGATGGCGTGCGTTACTGGTGCGGGAAACCGGCGCGACGGAACCGCGTGCCCCAGATGCCGGACTTGCCGGGTGCGATGATCCCGTTCGGGTCCAACGTGTCTTTGATGGTCTCGTTGAACCGGCGCTGTGCATGGTCGTTGAATCCGTACTGGTCCGCTGCAAGGTCCATGAACGACAGATGGGCGCGGTACTCGCCGTATCCCAGCTTTCCGGCCGTGGCGACCATGTGCTTCGCATGCGCGTACGCCGCCTCGACCTGCACCTCGTCGTGCGTGTTGAAGGGGATCATGTTCACCATGGCGGCGGAGCGCGCGTTGATCGGCAGCATTCCCATGATGTAGTCGAAACCTGCGTCGTTACACATCGAGGAGAACAGTTCCTGCGCGGCTTTGACGGCCTTCGAGGTCATTGGCACCACAGGGGAGAAGTCGACGTGGCCACCTTCGTCCCCTCCCGACCATCCGGCCATCTTGTAGAGGTCCATGCTGGGCACTCCGATCTGGACTCGCTCGCCCGGGTTCGGCAATGTCTCCCAGGCGTCGGGACCGTGCTTCTCACCCGTGACCGTGGCCGTGGGGATCGACTCGAACCGCTCCTTGAGCTTGGCGAAGTTGTGGTCGACGACGGACTCGTCGCCGTACAGCGCGAACCGCATCATCCACCGCCCGATACCTAGGTCCTTGGCGATCTTGTCGATGATCGAGTCGGGCATCGCGCCGGAGCCGTCGTACCAGTCCGCACGCGCAGTCAGCATCGATGCCACGCAGAGAGTGTTGACGATCTGCGGACGCATGTTGATGGTGCCGTCGAGCATCAAGCCGCGCAAAGCGTCGACCACGGCCGGCATCTGCGAGTCGTCCCACAGCTGCAACCACAGGGGCATGTAGATCTGGGGCTTCGGCATCAGCCAGTAGCCCATCTTGGTCACGATGCCGAAGTTGGACTGCATGAACAGCTCTGTGGACGTAGGGCCGAGTCCACGCTTGTAGAGCGGCCACGCCGGGTTGCTGTCCATCGCGCCCGAGCCCGTGCGGAGCAGCTCACCGCTCGGAAGGACGACCTCGAAGCCGCAGTGGGAAGCCTGGTCAAGGCTGTACGGCATATAGCTCATGCCATGATCAAGGGTGTTCGACACGACCCCGCCCCAGCCGATGTCGACGATGGAGGCGGCAAGGTTGTGTCCGCCGGCGTTGATGGCATCGTGCAGGTCGAACCAGCTCACGCCGGGCTCGACGATGGCGTAGCCGAGCTCCTCGTTGATCTCGAGGACTCTGTTCATGTTGCGGAAGGACACCATCAGCGATCCGCGAACCTGCGGTGCAGCGCCACCGTAGCCGTTGTTCTTTCCCCGGCCGATCGGCCAGACCGGGATCCGGTGTTCGTTGGCGAGACGGACGATGGCCTGTACGTCCTCGACGGTGCTCGGGCTGGCAACGCCGGAAGGGAGATTCGTCTCCGATCCGGGGAACTGATAGGGATCGCGGAAGTCCGCCAACGCCTCCCCATCCGTGGCGACCTTGTCCTCTCCGATCGCGGCGGCGATCGCCGCGAGGGCACGGTCGAGATCTCGCTGGGTGAGGCCCGGAGGGGTGGGCTGGTCGGTCTCGGTCGACACGTCAGTCATGGTTCGTTCCTTCGCAGATCAAGTAGTGGTCATCCAGCAGCTCGGCACTTCGATGTGGCCGAGATCACTCGTCGATCCTGAGGGCCAGTCCCCGGCACCGGAAAGCAAGAGGTCATTCAATGACCAACAAGCCGTGTCCGAGCGGTCACCCGTCGGAAGGCACGAGGACGATGTCGAAGCGCACCCTGCTCCACGTACCGTCGATGGCCCGGCCATCGGGCGTCGGAGTGCCGACGCGTTGCCGGTCGAACTTCTTGATGAGGGATTTCTTGACGCCGAACACTGAGTCCTTCCAGCCGACGGGATCACCTTCGGGAAAGATGTGAGTGACCAAGGTGCGCGCGCTGCGGTGGCTCACCATGAAGTGCAGGTGTGCGGCACGCAACGGGGAACGTCCGACGGCAGCGAGCATCTGACCGACTGGCCCGTCATCGGGAATCGGGTAGGGGGTGGGCGTGAGTCCCCAAAAGCGGTAGCTGCCGTCGCGCTCGGTGAACATGTGGGCCCGGGCAGCCCGCTTGCCGGCGTCGTACTGCACGTCGTAGAGCCCGTCATCGTCGGCCTCCCACACCTCGATCCGCGCACCCCCCAGCGGTTTACCGTCGGTGTCGCGGACCGTTCCCTCCACCCAGCAGGGCTCGCCGGGGGCTCCGAAGGACATGTCGCCACCGAGCTCGATGCCCGGGGCGTCCTCTACGAAGAACGGCCCGAACACGGTGGCTTCGGTGGCATCGGCGTAGGCCTGGTTGTTGACGTTGATCGTCTGCATCGACGCACCCAACGTGTCGGAGAGCAGGATGAACTCCTGCCGCACGTCGTCGGTGATGTGGCCGGCCCTGGTGAGAAAGTCGATCGCGGTCGCCCACTCACCCTCGGTCAACCGGGTCTCGCGGATGAAGGAGTGCAGGTGCTCGACCAGGGAGACCATCAGCTCCCTCAGACGCGGGTCCTCGCATGAGACGAAGCTCATGACGACGTTGTCGACCAGGGTCTGCTCGACGGTCTGCTGCTCGGCGCTGACCTCTCGCAGGGCGCGTCCGTGTGCGCCGACCAGAGTCGAGCCGGACTCGAGATGGGTCTCGGTGTCGCTGTAGATGTCGCTCATGGCAGATCTCCTTCCCAGGCCGCGCGCAGGAGCGCAGCGAGGTTCTCAGGTGTCACGGGAGTGGGGTTGTCCCTCGGAATCGCAGTCAGGATCGGTTCGACCGCCTTGGCGATACCGTCTTTCGGCATGCCGTAGTCACGCAGAGCGGCCGGCGCCTTCAGGGTCGCCCGCAGCTCCGCCAATCCTTCGGCCGCACCCATCGACCCGAATCCGGCTGCGATGCGCTGCTCGGCCTCAGGAGCATTGGGAGCGTTGAACGCCACCACGTATGGCAGAAGGACTGCGTGAGTCTCAGCATGAGGCAGGTCGAACATCCCACCAAGCACGTGGCAGATCTTGTGATGCATCCCCGATCCGGCGGATGCGAACGCGACCGCGGCGAGGTAGGCGCCGTAGAGCACTTGCCCGATCCCCTCGAGATTCTCGCCGTCGTCGGCAACCACAGGAAGACCAGCGCCCAGCGCCCGGATCCCCTCGCCCGCAAGCACCTGATCGACAGGGTCGACCCGCGGGCCCCACATCGAGTCGACGCAGTGCGCCAGCGCATTGAGCCCGCTGGCCACAGCCATGTCGGCCGGGAGCGATGTCAGCAGTCCAGCGTCGTAGACGATCGAACGAGGCAGGACCTTTTCATCAACGCCAGTCGTCTTGGCCCCGCCGTCGGTCAGACCCCACACGTTGGTCGCCTCCGAACCAGCGTAGGTCGTGGGAACCGCGACAATCGGCAGACCGGTTGTGAGAGCCACCGCCTTCGCCAATCCTGTCGTGGACCCGCCGCCGACCGTCACCAGGACCTCAGCCCGACTCACGGCCGCTGCTGCGCGGGCACGCTCTGCCGACGCGACAGGAACATGCATGACGACTTCGCCATGACGTCGCACCACCGCCAACTCCGCAGCAATGGGGTCCGCCAGCGCCGCCTCGCGATCTGACGCGATCAGCATCACACGGCTCGCACCCAGCGTCGAGACCTCGGCCGCAACCGCCTCGGGCGCTGATTCTGGCGCGAACACGACCCGCTGGGGCAAGGACTCGTGAACGAACCTCACCGCACCGCCACCGTCTCCGCGAACGACGCTTCGAGATCGTGGCCGTAGATCCATCCGTTGACGAGCAGCGGATCCTCGTTGGCGTAGGCCTGGTCGCGCCGCTGCTGCTCGGGCCCGTCGGGCAGATGGTTGATCTCTGCCCTCATATGACTGGCGGCTTGCAGCTTGGTCGTGCGGGGAATCCGGATGGCCTCATAACGACGCAGGGCTGTCGCCGGGTCGTCTACACCTTCGGCCAGGCAACGGGCTAGGACCGCGGCGTCCTCGATCGCCTGGGCCGCTCCCTGCGCGAAGAACGGATACATGGGATGCGCGGCATCCCCGAGCAAGGTCACTCCATCCTCGGACCACCGGGCCAGAGGTTCACGATCCAGCAGCGCCCAGCGTCCCGGAACGCCAGCGGCGCGGATGAGGTCGGTCAGGCGTGGGTCCCAACCCTCGAACTCGGCAAGGAACTCATCGACCGTCGCGGTCGCGGTCCACGACTCGGTGGTGTAGTCGCCGGCCGGAGCGAAAGCGACCAGATTGACGTAGTCACCTCCTGCGACCGGGTAGTGCACCAGGTGGTGTGCGGGGCCGATCCACAGAGTCTGGGCAGGCCGCCGGGCGAACTCTGGCGCCCGATCCGCCGGCACAAGAGCCCGGAAGGCGCACAGGCCGGAGTAGGTCGCCGCCGACGCTCCGAAGAGCGTGTTCCTCACGATCGAGTGGACCCCATCGGCGCCGATGACAACGTCAGCCTCCGCAGATTCGCCACCGGCGAAGTCGAGGCGGAGGGTGTTCCCGCTCGTATCCAGGCCCACGCACTTGCGGTCAAGGATCACATCCTCGACCGGGACCCGGGACTGGATGGCCGCCAATAGGTCAGCCCGGTGCGCGGTGTAGGTGTGTTCGCCATACAACCGTTGGCATGAGGATGCCAGATTCTCGGACGAGAGAACGGTGCCATCCTGCCAGCGCCGAAACTCCCAGCCGGTCTCGAGCTTGACAGCATTTTTGGCCAGCTCCTCCAGCACTCCGAGGCGGCGCAGCTGCCGTGCCGCGTTGGGGGCGACCACCAGGCCGGCCCCGACCTCGGCGATGCGGGTAGCCTGCTCGAAGACCGTGGCGTCGAACCCTTCTCGCCGCAGGAACGCAGCAGTTGCCAGGCCGCCGATTCCGCCACCCAGGATGGCAAGCCTCGGCTTGTCGGCGGTACGTGTTGTCATCGTCAAGCTCCTTGTACGCGTGGAAGAGTGCTCCGCCCATCGCCGTCAACTGGACGCAGTCGGCGCGAGCGGCCTTTACATCCGCATGGTTCCCTGGTGACGTACCTTTGTGGGCATCATGTGTCATTCAACGAACATCCCCGGGGCCGCGAAGCCGCACCAGCGAGGTAGGGGCGTAGGTCATGCCGAGGACTAGCGAGCCGGGCCGCACCGTCAGCTCGCGCCTGTTGGAGCTGCTGTTCTCCTTCGCACCCGACGCCCCGGAGCTGAGCCTCGCGGACCTGGCGCGCAGGACGGGTCTACCGCACCCGACTGCGCGCCGCTTGGTACTGGAACTGGCAAAAGCCGGCGCCCTCGACCAGCGCCCGGACGGCCGGTACGTCGTAGGACTGCGGTTGTGGCAGCTCGGAACCCTGTCGCCGTTGACCGAATCGCTTCGCACCATGGCGCAGCCGTTCATGGAAGATCTCTTCACGGCCCTCGACCAACACGTGCAGCTTGCCGTCCTCAAAGGTCAGGAGGCAGTAGTCCTCGAGCGTCTCTCCGCGCCTCGCGCCGTTGGGCTGATGTCCCAGGTGGGTGGACGGCTCCCGTTGCACTGCTCGGCGGTCGGCAAGGTCCTTCTGAGCCACGCGGGCAGCGACCTGATCGATGAAGTGATCAGCGGCGAGCTGCGGCGGCATACGGCCAAGACGGTGACGGACCCACGGGTCCTGCGCCAGGAGCTGGCGGAATGCCGCCGCACCGGATATGCGCTCGTACGTGGCGAGCTCACCGATGGCGCCGACTCGATCGCCACACGCGTCCTCGACCGAGAAGGCCACGTTGTGGCAGCCCTCTCAGTGGTCGTACGCTCGGGCTCTGTTCAGCCGCAAACGGTGCTGCCGTCAGTCATCACCAGCGGTCTCGGTTTGTCACGCACACTGGGATGGCGGCCGGGAGTACGTTTCCGCGACGACCTTGGTCGGCACTGACTGCTTGGCAGCTTGTTTCACCCACCAGCAGGTCGCCGCGGTGTGTTGCACCGCTGGCGCGGGCCTGTGCCGCTCGTGGCGCCCGCCGTCCGCACCAATCGACGCGACGTGCAATTTCCCGGTCGAGGTAACGCCTGCAGGCGTTACCTCGACCGGGAACTGCGTCTAGTGCGGGCCCTCGATCACCGGGACCTGGATGTACGACAGGTGGTCGGGACCGGAGTGGATGATGTGTGTGCCGTGGTTGTCCGCAGGCGGGTTCACGGCGGCCTGTCGACCGCCGCGCAAGGGGCCCTCCTCAGTCGCCTCGAGGTCGACACCAGTGCCCCGGACGTTCCACCCGGCCACGGTCAGCCGCAGCTGCTGTCCGGGCTCGAAGTGGTAGGCGCGTGGCGTGAGGCCGATGTCGACCGGGACGACCTCTCCGGGACTCAGCTTCTTGGCCTCCCTGAAGGCGTGAACGGGCAGGAACTCCGTCGAGAGCGTCGAATCGAGCTCCCGCATCGAGACTCGGAGGCGACCTGGCGCACCAGGGGGCGAGATCGGGTAGGTGTCAGCGTGCTCACGGTGCGGCGCAAGCAGGCTGCCTTCGGCGTCCAGCTTCTCCACCAGGAGGAACAGGTCCATGTCGTCGGCATCCTGTGCCTCGACCCAGAGCCGTACCGACATGTAGCCGACGAGCGTCATGGCTTCGGTGAGCTTGAGCGTGAACGTGGTGGATCCATCCACGCCGGCATAGCTCGAGGTTGACGGCTGCTTCGGTGGTGTTGCTGAGAGGAGCCCGCTGGCAGCGTCAAGATAGACCTTCTCATAGCGGGTCTCCGGGAGGGGCCACTCGGCGAACGGCACGTCGACGAGGTCCTCACCACCTGCATTGATGATGCACGCTCGGACACGAGCGGTCTCCTGCCACTCGTTGTCGTCGCCCTTCAGGTAGTGGTCGAAGAACCGAAGCACGTCCTCCTGGTAGCGGTCGCTGTACTGGTCGTACCACTCCTGGGTGTTGTTGATCCGCAACCACTTCTCGCTCGACCCCAACCGCCGAAACGCTTCGGGTCCTCCCATCGAGTGCAGCCCGGTGACACCGTCGACGACGACGTAGGCCGGAACGGTGACATCGGACAGGTCCGGGGTCTTGTCCTGCCAGTAGTCGTTGTAAAGACCCTCACGCATCGCCATGTCCGCAACGCTCTCGATCGCGCTCGTGTCACCGGGGATCATGAAAGGGAGGAACCCGAAGAAACCCGGGTCCGGGATACCACCCCAACGCAGGTGGGTGCGGAAGGGGTCGTAGATCCCGTTCCACGGAGCGATGGCCGCGAGGTGCGGCGGTTTCGTGGCGGCGATACCCCACTGCGCGTAAGCGAGCCACGAAGCGCCGTACAACGCGACCTTGGTGTTGCTCCAGGGCTGCGCCGCCACCCATTCGATGAGGTCGTAGCCGTCGTGACCATCCACCGAGCCCCAGTTCTGGATGTCGCCGCCGGACTTTCCAGCTCCGCGGACGTCAGGGTTGACCAGCGCGTAGCCCTTGTCCAACCAGAAGGCGCCATCAGCCCCCTCGAACTTCGCGAGACCCGAGAAGTTCTCCCTGGGGACTCCGAACGGCGGTTCGGTCGGTAGCGACTTGCCGTAGGCGCTCCAGCTGACGATGGCGGGGAGGTTGGTGTCCTGGTCGGCGGGTCGGAGGACGTCGGTGTAGATGACCACGCCGTCGCGGAGGGTGACCGGGATGTCTTGCTCCCACACCACGTCGCAGGGCAGTGGCTTCCCGCCCTCGATGAGCACGGTGCCGGCTTTCAGATGCTTGGTCTCGCGACCGACACCGTATCCCTCTGGCAACGGCGTGGCAGGTACGAACGCGACGTCCCACTCCGCGGGGTAGGCCGACGGTCGCATGTCATTCCGGGCAATGGAGTTCATCTCTCCTACTTCCTGATCTAGTTGGTGGCTTGCTGGAACTGGGGTCGATGCAGCGCGCCGAGATGTCCGCACGTCAACGCACCGGGGTGCGGCCTTGGCGCGGGGTGTTGCGCCTCAGCTGGACAGCTGAGAGATCCAGTCGATGACGGGTCTGACCGTCTCGTGCGCGTTGACCTCGAAGATGAGGCCGTGTCCGTTTCCGACGATGCCGGACTCCTGCAGGTCGACCCAGGTCGCCTTCGCGCCTGCCGTACTGAGGAAGTCGACGGTTGCGGGGGCCCAGTCCCTGAACGGCGAGGCACTGGCCGTGAAGACCGCGACGGGCTTGTCTGCGAAGGACGGGATCCGGAGGTCGGCCGGCAAAGCGTCGCGGACGTCTTGAGCATGTTGGAACGAGCCGGCGAAGGTGACCGGGGCTGTGGTCAACCCCCAGTCGAGCGCACCGAAAGGGAACGTCGCGAACGGAGGACCCATGGGCTCGACAGCGGCAATCGCGACGACCTCCTCGGGTGCCTTGTCCGCAACGAGCCATCCCGCGGGTCCTCCGGCAGAATGCGTTACCAGCACCGCGGGCCCGATGATGTCGAGCAGCGACACGATTCGGGCGGCATCGAGCTCCTGTGACGCGGCCAGATCAGCCGGCAGGGGACCGAACCCGGCCATCAGCTGGTCCAGCTCCCGTCCGCCGATCTCTCGGCTGTAGGGCCACTGAGTATGGTCGGCGGCCCGGTCGGGCGGTGCGAAGATCCCGATGGCGCCTTCGTATGGGATGGCGGCACCCATCGCGCCGATTGCCTCGGGGTTGTAGGGCGACCGCCCCATCCCCGGTCGATCGACCACGTAAGTGGCGAAGCCAGCCGCGACGAAGTGGGTCGCCCAGCCCGGTTTGCCGTCCAAGGTGAACAGCCATTCGGAGCCCTGTCCCCCACCGCCGTGCACCAGGACCACCGGGTGTGGTTGGGTGACTGACTCGGGGGCCTCCCAGGTGACGTACATCGGGCCTCGCTGCACGGTGCCGTGGTCCGAGGCGATGACATCGCCCGGGACCCAGAACTGACCGCGGCGCGAGCTGATGAGTGGACTGTCGGCGAGGTGGGGCGCAGTCTGCGAAGACATCACGCGCCCGAGATCTTGTCGGTGGACTCCTCTGCGGCCGCGCCGAAGCCCATCGGGCACCCGGCTGACGCGGTGTCATCGCTCTGGTCCGCCTTAGCGCCGGCCGTGATGGACGAGCGCATGATCGGGCCAAGAGCCTTACCTTGCTCGCGCGCCTCGCGCAGGATCTTTTCGACCACAGACTCCTTGGGAGACGGCATCATCTGGGTTCCGACCAGCGCGGCGCGCATGTAGTTCTTGGCCGCCGATCGCCAGAACGGGGTCGGCCTCTCGATGCCGTTGCACTCGAACTGCCCGTCGTGCCAGAAGGTGGTCACCAGAGCATCGGCGAGCGGGCGGGGAAGTCGCTTGTTACGTTGAGCGTACTTGTCAAGCACTGCTTGGTGGCATGCCCTCGTGTTCGCGTCCGGCGTCCACGGCTGGGACTCGTACTCATGGACGAAGGCGACGAAGTCCTCGAACGTCTCGAGATGGGGCATGACATCGCTCAGTGGCCCGCCGTCGATGTAGGTGAAGGACTCTGCGAGCTTGCGTCCCCACACGGCGCGAGCCTCTCGCTCCTTCGCGCTGAGCTTCGGCAGGCCCATGTACTCCTCGGCGAGGATCGAGAGGCCAGCGACCTCCCAGGCGATGACGTAGATCCACAGGGGCAGGTCGTCGAACGCGGAGGGGTAGACCTTCTGAAACTTGGCGTGCAGCGCGTTGATGATGTCGACCGAGCGCTTGGTCTCCGGCGAGTCGGGGCCGAACTCGTTCCACACGAGGAAATGGTGCGTGGTGTCATCGAAGCGGTTGTCGGCTGTGGTGACCAGCTTGCCGGTCCCTTCACGGTTGATCGCCACGGCGCTGTGCCCATTGGTGGCACGACACATGATCGTCGTGAACGCCCAGTCGAGGACGAAGTCGTTGACGTGGAACATAGAGCCCAGCTTGACGATCTCGGTGTAGTCCCGCTGCGGGTCGAGCGTCTCCATGCGACGCTTGATCCACCGTGGGCCTCTGCGGACCTCAATCGGCGGGTTCAACGGGTTCAAGGCGGTGACGGTCATGATCCTTGTCCTTTCGCGAAGGGCATTCGGTAAGTGGTGAGGTTGGTGACGAGTGCGTGGGCTGAGGCCCGTCAGATCGGGTAGTGTCGATCCCCGGTCTGGATCGTGATCCAGCGCAGCTCGGTGAACTCCTCGAGCGCGGCCTTCGAGCCGAACCGGCCCCAGCCGCTGGCGCCGACGCCGCCGAAGGGCATCTGCGGCTCGTCATGCACGGTGGGCCCGTTGATGTGGCAGATACCAGAGCGGATCCGCTTGGCAACCTGCAATCCGGTGCCGGCGTTCTCGGTGAAGACCGCGGCGGAGAGCCCGTACTCGCTGTCGTTCGCGCTTTCGATCGCCGTCTCGATGCCATCCACCTCGATGATGGACACGACCGGCCCGAAGGACTCCTCGGTGTAGATACGCATCTCGCTCGTGACGCCCCGCAGCACCGTCGGGTGCACATAGAGACCGTCGTGGGTTCCGCCACAGAGGACCTTGGCCCCCTTGGCCCTGGCGTCCTCGATCAGGCCGATGACGTGATCTCGAGCACCTGCATGGACCAAGGGGCCGAGCTGTGATCGAGGGTCGTCCGGGGCACCGACGGTCAGGCGCGAGGCGCGCGCAACCAGCTTGTCGCTGAACGCGTCCGCGACCGCGGCGTCCACGATCAGACGCTCGGTGGACATGCAGATCTCACCCTGGTTCATGAAGGCGCCGAAGTTGGCTGCTGCGGCTGCTTTCTCCAGGTCCGCATCGGCGAGGACCACCAACGGCGCCTTTCCACCGAGCTCGAGCACCACGCGCTTGAGGTAACGGCCCGCGATCTCGCCGATGACTCGTCCGATCTTGGTGGAGCCGGTGAAGTTCACCCTCGCCGTGGACGGGTGCGAAACCAGCGCCTCGACCACATCGGCGGCATCCTCCGGAGCGTTCGTGATCAGGTTGATCACTCCGGCCGGTACGCCGGCATCGATGAAGGTCTGCACGATCATGGCCTGCGTCAGTGGCGCCTGCTCCGAGGCTTTGAGCACCACGGTGTTGCCGAACGCCAACGGCATGACGACCGCTCGCACGCCGAGGATCAGGGGGGCGTTCCACGGAGCGATTCCGATCACGACGCCAGCTGGCTGACGTACGCCCATGGCGAACATCCCCGGGACGTCGGACGGGATCGTGTCCCCGACCATCGCGTAGGTCTGTGCCGCTGCCTCCTGCACCATTCCGGTCGCAACGTGAACGTTGAACCCGGCCCACGGAGCGGTCGCGCCCATCTCCCGCCCCATCAGCGGAACGAGCTCACCGGCCCGCTCCTCCAACAAGGCAGCAGCACGCTGCAGGATTGCGCGGCGCTCCCCCGGAGACACCGCGGCCCACTCCGGCAGTGCCGAAGCCGCGGCTTCGACCGCACGCTTGGCATCCGCGACCGACGCTGCGGCCACGTCTGCGATCGGCTCCCCCGTGAGCGCCTCGGTCGTCGTGAAGAAACGGCCACCTTCGGCAGCGGTCGCGACGCCACCGATCAAGAGCTCTGAGGCGATGATATCCGGCGTCCTCACGGAATCCGACGTGCTCGATGACATGTGACTTCTCCTCATGCTGCGGTGCGGTGGACGATGCGAGTGTGTCCCGCGTCACTTCCCGCATCAATACATGTGATCGTTGAATGAACACACGCCGGCAGCCGCAACCTCAATCTCGCCGCCGCGCTCAAGCACCTCGCCGCGCATCGCGCGCCCTCGGTCTATTTCGACCACGCGTGGCACCTAAGAACGACGCCCGACGTCGAGGACCATCGCGATCGGCCACTCACCGAACCTCGATCACCCTGGCGATGTAGTGGAGATCCGTGACGAAGTTCATGACAGCGGAGCACTTCCGATCGGGGGTCTCGCTCTGCGAAACACCCCGAGCATTGATGTTATATCAGATAACGCATAGAGTGACGCAGCACACACCGACCACTTCAGATCCGCTGACCCGGATCAGCCAAGGAGAGCGTGAAAAACATGTCCCGACCCACTCGACAGCCGATCATCACGCGACTCCGACGGCACGGTCAGCGTGCCTCCCGATCACGAGCCGCCGGGACGTCGGTCGCACTTCTCGCGGCCGCGACCCTGACCGTCGCCGGAGGACCGGCAGCTGCGGATCCCCGAACTCTGCTCGATCCGCTGCCGGCGTTGGTGACCGCCGATGATGCCTTCTACGTGCCGCCGACACCTCTCCCAGACGGAAAGCCGGGAGATCTGATCAGAGCCGAGGACATCGCACTGTCGACCTATCTCAACGCGCGCGCCCAGAAGGTGATGTACCTGTCGACGAACAACCGGGGCAAGCATGTCGCGGTCACCGGTCTCCTGCTGACCCCGCTCAACCAGCAGGCCGGCAACAACAACCCTCTCGTCGTCCACACGCCGGGAACGCGCGGGCTCGCAGATCGATGCGCACCGTCCAAGCAGGCCGACCTGCTCACCTTGAATCCGACCAGCCCGGAATACGCGATGGCCGAGTATTTACAGTTCTTGCTCAAGGGCATCAGCGTCATTGTCAGCGACTACCTCGGCGCCGGCACCCCGGACCTCCCGGAATATCTCGTCGGCAGATCCGAAGGCTACAACGGTCTGGACGCCTTACGCGCCGCCATGCAGGTCCCCGGGTCGGGCGTCTCGCGGACGTCGCCGGTCGGGATCTCTGGATACTCCCAAGGTGGCCAGGCCGCAGGATGGGCAGCGGAGCTGCAGCCGTCCTATGCTCCGGAGCTCCGACTCGAGGGCGTGCTCGCAGGTGGCGTACCCACCGACGTCCTCGCCGTGGTCAACCACCTCAACGGCAACCCGATCGGCAGCGGCGTCCCGCTCGCCGCACTGATCGGCCTCGACGCCGCCAACCCAGAGCTCGGACTCGATGATCGGCTGACCCCCAGAGGTCGGCAAGTTGTCGAGCAGGTCGAGAACAGCTGCTACCCCGAGCTCATCGCAGCCTTCGGAACAACGACCGTCGCGGACGTCAGCGAGCCCGACGTGCTGGCTGATCCGCGATGGCAGAAGCGGTTCACCGAGTCCCTCCTCGGCACAGCAGCACCCGGGGCGCCGGCCTACATCGTCCACGGATCGCTCGACATAATTGTCCCGTTCGATCAGGGTTCCCACCTCTATCACGAATGGTGCCGACTGGGCGCGGACGTCATCTTCGAGTCCACCCCTGCCGTGGATCACGTCAGCACCAGCGTCGTGGGGATGACAAACGGCGTCAACTGGCTCGCGGATCGACTCCACGATGTGGAGGCCGACCAGGGATGTCACGAGGTGGGGTTGAGCTAGATCCAAGACTTCGCTATTGGTCCACGCGAGCCGGCGACATGTGTCGCTGGCTCGCGTGGACCGGACGAACTCAGCCGTCCAGCAGAGACCGTCCACGTGGTTCGGTCAGCATGAGCACACAGACAGCACTGAGGAGAGCGAAAGCCGCGATCAGAGAGGCCAGAGCCGTAGGACCGGCGCCCTCCTCGGGATGCCGGTTGAGACCACCCTGGCGGCCGCCAGCCTGCTCGCAGGCGGGGTGCTCGACCGGCATCCCGGACTTCAGGTCTGCCTGGCTCACGGCGGGGGCGCGCTGCGACTCCTCCTCCCGCGCCTGGGCCACGGCCAGACGATCGGTGTCGCACCCGAAGCGACGCAGCTCCGATGCTCGAGACGGCGCACCGTCCCCTCCATCTGCCTGAATCGTACTTGCGTGGCACTCACACCCGCCGGAACAAGGCGGCCAAAGCCTGGCCGCCCCCGATACACATCGTCACGATGCCAAGCTCGAGGTCACGACGCACCATGTCCTTCGCCACGCGAAGTGTGAGGTTGGCACCGGTCGCCCCGACGGGGTGACCCAAGGCGATCGCCCCTCCGTATGGGTTGACCTGTTCCGGGTCGAGCTTGGCGTCTCGGATGCAGGCCACCGCCTGCGCCGCGAAGGCCTCGTTCAGCTCGATGATGCCGATGTCCTGCGGAGAGGTCCCGGTCTGCTCGAAGAGCGAGCGGAGCGCGAGCACCGGCGCATAGCCCATGAGCTCCGGCTCCATTGCGGCGGTGGTGACTGCCTCCAACGAGACCAGCGCTTCCAGACCGCGGTCAGCTGCCACCTCCTCACGAGCGAGGACGAGCGCGGCACCCCCGTCGTTGATCCCGGAAGAGTTCCCGGCGGTGACGGTGCCGCCAGGAGTGAACGCTGGTCGAAGACCGGCCAGGGTCTCGACGGTGGTCGCGGGCTTCGGGTGCTCGTCGACGCTGGCGATGAACGGCTTGCGTCCGCCGACCTCGACCGGGGCGATCTCCTCGATGAAGGCAGCCTCGGCCTGCGGGCTTGCGGCCCGACGCTGTGACTCGGCGGCGAACTCGTCCTGCTCCGCGCGTGTGACGCCCCACCTGTTGGCCACGTTCTCGGCGGTGACGCCCATGTGGGTGCCGCCGAACGGGTCGGTGAGCATCATCACCGTACCGTCGACGAGCTCCCGGTTGCCGAGCTTGTAGCCGCTGCGGGCGCCGAAGTCGTAGAACGGCATCCGCGTCATGGACTCGTTTCCGCCGGCAACGGCGATGTCGACACCGCCCCACCGCATCTGCATCGCGGCCGACCAGACTGCCTGCAGCCCGGACCCGCAGAGCCGGTTGACCGTGTAGGCCGGCACCGCCTTCGGAAGTCCTGCGGTGATCGCGACGCGTCGGGCGTTGTACGCGTCGGCCCCGACCTGGCCGATACAGCCCATCACCACCTCGTCGACTGCCTCGGTTTCCACGCCGGCTCGCCGGAGCGCCTCCTTCGTCGCCACCGCACCGAGCTCGAAGCCCGGCACGTCCTTGAACATGCCGCCGAAGCTGCCGATCGCGGTGCGCGCTCCGTCGACGATGACGATCTTCTCCTGATTCACTGCAGCACTCCTCCGCTGACGATGCTCACCGCGCTGCTCAGCTGCTCAGCTTGACGTTGATCTGCTTGGTCTGGGTGAACCCCTCGATCGCGCCCTCCAGCGAGAACTCCCGGCCGATCCCGGACTGCTTGTAGCCGCCGTAGGACTGACCGACGACCTGGCCGCCACCCTGGTTGACCTGCACCCAGCCGGACTCGATGCGATGTGCGGTCGTGATGGCCTCGTCCAGCTGGGCGGACCAGACGTACGCTGCCAGGCCGTAGTGAGAGTCGTTCGCCATCGCCACGACGTCGTCGACCTCACGCCACGGGATCACGACCAGGACTGGCCCGAAGATCTCCTCGCGCGCGACTCGCCACGTGTTCTGGACACCGGCCAGGATGGTCGGTCCCTGGTAGAAGCCGTCCAGCCCCTCGGTCGCGAGCTCGGTGCCGTCCAGGACCACTCGGACGCCGTCCTGGTTCTTGCCGTCCTCGATGTACTCGCGCACCGTCTGGTGCTGCTTCGCGCTGATGATGGTGCCCATGTCGGTCTCCTCGTCCAGGGGGTCACCGACCTTGAGCGCCGACACCTGGCGGGTGAGCTCTTCGAGGAACTGCTCGTAGACGTCCTCGTGGACGAAGAGCCTGGATCCCGCAGTGCACGACTGACCCTGCCGGGTGAACCGCATCGCCAGCAGCACGCCGGCAGCGGTGGCCTCGATCCGGTCCGGGGTGGCTGCCGAGGGGAAGACGATGCTGGGGCTCTTTCCGCCCAGCTCCAACGAGACGTGGGCCATCCGCTCACCCGCAGCCGCTGCCACGTGTCGTCCGACCGATGTGGACCCGGTGAAGGAGACCTTGTCGATGTCGGGGTGCTGGACGATCGCCTCGCCGACCGTGCTGCCGCGACCGGTCACGACGTTGAGCACGCCGGCGGGGAGGTGCTCACCGATGATCTCGGCCAGCCGGAGGATCGTGAGGGGTGCGTCCTCAGCCGGCTTGACCACGACCGTGTTGCCGGTCACGAGCGCAGCGGGGATCTTCATGGCGGCGATCATGAG
This sequence comes from Nocardioides sp. NPDC006273, assembly GCF_040613495.1. Classification (NCBI taxonomy): domain Bacteria; kingdom Bacillati; phylum Actinomycetota; class Actinomycetes; order Propionibacteriales; family Nocardioidaceae; genus Nocardioides; species Nocardioides sp. NPDC006273. Next base: position 89,020 of record NZ_JBEXSD010000006.1, read on the forward strand.
CGGGGAGTTCCACGGCAGGATGGCGCCCACGACGCCGAGCGGTTCCACGCGGGTGTACTGGAGCTGGTCGTCTCCGGCCGGCAGCACCGTCCCCTTGAACTCGCCGGCGATACCGCCGAAGTACCGGAAGAGTGCGACCAAGGTGGCCGACTCCGGACGAGCCTGGGTACGCAGTGCGTTCCCGGTGTCCTGGGCGGTCAGCACGGCGAGCGCCTCGGCGTTCGCTTCCAGCGCGTCGGCGACCTTGAGTAGCGCGCGCTGCCGGGCGGTGAAGTGCTGGGCGGCCCAAGCCGGCTGCGCAACTCGGGCGGCAGCCACGGCGCGGTCGACATCGGCCGAGGTGCCTGACGGCACCCGGGCGAGGGTCGTACCAGCTCGTGAGGGGCACACGACGTCGGCCCAGGCCCCGTCGACCGACGCGACCCACCCTCCGCCGACATACATCGGCCAGTCCGGGATGTCGGATCCGTTCAGTTCGAGGATCGTCTGGTGCTTCATGGGATTACCTCCGGGGTGATCAGGCGTGGCGGAACTGGGGAGCGCGCTTCTCGACGAACGCGTTCATGCCTTCGGTGCGGTCAGCGAGCGCGAAGGTGGCGTGGAAGGTGCGGCGCTCGAAACGGACGCCCGCGTCGAGCGTGGACTCGTACGCCTGGGCGACGGCCTCCTTGGCGGCGTAGGCCGCAGGCAGCGACATCGAGGCGATCTTCTCGGCCACGGCCAGCGCCTCTTCGACCAGATTCTCGGTCGGCACGATCCGGGCGACGAGCCCGGATCGCTCCGCCTCCTCGGCATCCATCGTCCGTCCGGTGAGCACCAGGTCCATCGCCTTGGCCTTGCCCACCGCCCTGGCAAGACGCTGAGTTCCGCCGATGCCGGGGATCGTGCCGAGCGTGATCTCGGGTTGGCCGAACTTGGCGTTCTCCGCAGCGATGATGAAGTCGCACATCATCGCGACCTCGCACCCGCCACCGAGCGCGTAGCCGGCGACAGCCGCGATGGTGGGGGTGCGTACAGCGGCGAACCGGTCCCAGCCGGCGAAGAAGTCCTGGTGGACCACCGCGGCGTAGTCGAGGGCGGCCATCTCCTTGATGTCGGCTCCAGCCGCGAACGCCTTCTCGGATCCGGTCAGGAGAATCGCACCGATCCCGGGGTCCGCGTCGAGCTCCGTCGATGCCGCGACGACCTCGGCACCGAGGCCCACGTTGAGAGCGTTGAGCGCCTTCGGTCGGTTCAGCGTGATGACCGCGACTCGCCCGTGCTTCTCGAGCGTGATGTGCTCGTAGCCCGTCATCGACCCATCCCCTCGATCGGCTCCTCACGGATTTGCGCGATGATCGCGGAGAAGTCCAGGTCGCGTCCGTCGCCGAACGCGAAGTCTCGGTAGAGGTTCGCGGCCATCTGGCCCAGCTTCGTGTCGGTGAGGGTCGCGTCGGCCGCCTTCATCGCCAGCCCGAGGTCCTTGGCCATGAGCGGAGACGCGAACCCGGGGGCGTAGTCCCGGTTGGCGGGACTCGTCGGCACCGGTCCGGGGACCGGGCAGTTCGACGTCAGCGACCAGCACTGGCCCGAGGCGGTCGAGGCGACGTCAAAGAGCGCCTGGTGGGTGAGACCCAGCCGCTCGCCGAGGACGAACGCCTCCGACACGGCGATCATCGAGATGCCGAGGATCATGTTGTTGCAGATCTTGGCCGCCTGGCCGGACCCCGTCTCCCCGCACGGCACGACGCGGCCCGCCATCGGCTCCAGCAACGTGCGCACCGTGCCGAAGTCCTCCTCCGACGACCCGACCATGAAGGTCAGCGTGCCCGCTGCTGCGCCCTGGACGCCGCCGGAGACCGGTGCATCGACCGCCCGGTATCCCGCCTCCCGGGCGGCCGTCGCAGCGGCGCGGGCGTCCTGTACGGCGATCGTCGAGCAGTCGATGAGCAGGGCACCGGCGGGGGCCGTGCCGATGACTGGCTCGGTTCCGCGGCGCCCCAGGTAGACGTCCAGGACGTGGTCGCCGGCGGGCAGCATCGTGAACACGACCTCGGCGTCCGTGGCCGCCTCGGCGGGTGAGGCCGCCACGGCGATCCCGTTCTGTGTTGCCTGCTCCTGCGCCTGTGGCGAGGGGTCGTACCCGGACACGGTGTAGCCGGCCTTCACCAGGTTGGCCGCCATCGGGCCACCCATGTTTCCGAGACCGATGAATGCGATTCTCGTGCTCATGCTGTTCCTCCTTCAGTGCTGCGTGCAGCGTGCAGCGACGGGTCCTTGTCGAAGCGCAGCTCGGCGTCTCCGAGATGCGAGAAATAGGCGTCCACGGCCCCGGCGTCGACCTGTTCGACCGACGGCGGGCTCCACCGGGGCTTTCTGTCCTTGTCGATCACCTGGGCTCGGATGCCCTCCGGGAAGTCGTGGCCGCGCAGCATTCGCAGCGCGATCCGGTACTCCTGGGCGAGCGCGTCCTCGAGCGTGCCGAGCTCGCGTGCGCGTCGCAGGGCGCGGAGCGTGACGACCAGCGAGGTCGGTGACTTCGTGGTCAGCGCTTCTCGCGCCGCGGCGGCCATGGGTTCCAGGTGCGCTTCGAGCGCGGTCAGGATGTCGACGACCTCGTCATGAGCGAAGGTCTCGTCGATCCACGCCCGGGACTCGGCGAGCCGGGACGGGGGATGAACGTGCGTGACCTCGGGGAGTGCCTGATCGATCGGCTGCTCGACGAGCAGGTCGACCAGGCGGGCCAGGTCGGAGGAGGGCACGAAGTGGTCGGCCAGGCCGAGCTCGATCGCGTCACCGGCGTCCACGTGGCCCGCGGTGAGCGCAACATAGGTCCCCAGCTGGCCGGGTGCATGCGAGAGCAGCCAGGTGCCGCCCGCGTCGGGTACGAACCCGATGCCGGTCTCAGGCATCCCGATGCGAGTCCGCTCAGTGACGACGCGGTACGCCGCGTGCGCCGATACGCCTACCCCTCCACCCAGCACGATGCCGTCCATGAGGGCGATGTAGGGCTTGGGATAGGAGGCGATGGTCGCATCGAGCCTGTACTCGTCGCGCCAGAAGTCCTCGGAGCCTCGACCACCGGTGACCGCGTCGTGATGGATGGAGACGATGTCGCCGCCGGCGCACAGGCCTCGCTCGCCGGCGCCGGTGAGGACGACGGTCGCGATGGCCGGATCATCGGCCCACTCGTCGAGGGCCGCTTGCAGCAGGCCGACCATCTCGTGGCTCAACGCATTGAGCGCCTTGGGTCGGTTGAGGGTCAGGATCCCGACGCGTCCCCGACGCTCGACCAGGACGGCAGGTGCGTGGTTCTCGCTCATGCGGCTCCCCCCAGCGCGGCACGGCCCACGATCAGCCGCATGATCTCGTTGGTGCCCTCGAGGATCTGATGTACGCGCAGATCGCGGACCACCCGCTCCACGCCGTACTCCGCGAGGTAGCCGTATCCGCCGTGCATCTGGAGCGCGGCGTTGGCGGCATCGAAGCACTGGTCGGTCACGAACTGCTTGGCCATGGCGCACAGCTGCACGGCGTCCGGTGTACCGGCGTCGAGCGCGGACGCTGCCCGCTGGAGCAGGCACCTCGACGCCTCCAGGCTGGTCTCCATGTCCGCCAGCCGGAACTGGAGCGCCTGCTGGGAACTGAGCGGCTTGCCGAACGCGATCCGCTCATTCAGGTGGGCCTTCGCCCGGTCGACGGCCCACGATGCGCCGCCCAGGGAGCAGGCGGCAATGTTGAGCCGCCCGCCGTTGAGGCCCCTCATCGCGATGGTGAACCCCTCGCCCTCCTCGCCCAGCCGCAGAGCCAGCGGGATCCGAACCCCGTCCAGGACGACCTGCCGCGTGGGCTGGGCGTTCCAACCCATCTTCCGCTCGTTCGGGCCGAAGGAGAGGCCTGGTGTCTCGGCGGGCACGAGGAACGCCGAGATGCCTCGTGCACCGGGTTGTCCGGTGCGGGCCATCACGACGTACGCGTGGGAGGTGCCCGCTCCAGAGATGAACTGCTTCACCCCGTCGAGGACGTACGCCTCACCGTCGCGTCGTGCGGTGGTGCGGATCGAGGCTGCGTCAGAGCCGGCATCCGGCTCGGTGAGGCAGTAGCTGGCCAGCTTGTCCATACTCGCCAGCTCCGGCACCCATTCGGCTCGGACCTCGTCGGTGGCGTAGGAGTCGATCATCCAGACCGCCATGTTGTGAATGCTGATGTAGGCCGCGAGGGCCACGTCACCACGTGCGAGCTCGGCGATCAGCCGAACGGCGACCGCCCGGGGAAGGTCGGCACCGCCGTACTCGTCCTTGATATAGATCCCGCCCAGCCCGAGCTCGCCGGCGCGGGCCAGCACGTCGGTCGGGAACAGCTTCTTCTCGTCGCGTTCCTGGGCGAAGGGCGCCAGCTCGCTGTCCGCGAACTTGCGGACAGCGGTCAGCATCGCGTTCAGCTCATCGTCTTCGAGGTTCACTGCTTCTCCTCACTTTCGTCAGGTGCGTTGGCCGACAGACCCAGCCACGCACGCACTGATTCGTCGTGCTCACCGAGGAGCGGTGGATGGATGTGCGTCGTCCGTCCGCCCGCGTAGGGGTTGCTGTCGAACCGAAGGGCAGGGCCCGGGAGCTCCACCGGCCCGAGACTCGGGTGGTCGACCTCGATCACCAGCCCTTGGGAACGGGTCTGCTCCCAGGCGTAGACCTGCTCGAGGTTGCGCACGCGTCCGGCAGGGACGCCGGCACGGTCGAGAAGCGCCAGCCAGTGCTCCGCAGAGGCGCAGCGGAGGATGCTGTTGAGGAGTGCGGTGATCTGGTCCCGGGCTGCCACACGGCCGGGGTTGGTGGCGAAGCGTGGATCATCGTCCGAGACACCGAGGACGCCACAGAGCCGGCGCCAGATGGCGTCGTTGCCACAGGCGATCTGGATCGCCGAGTCGGCCGTCTCGAACAGACCGTACGGAGAGATCGACGGATGGTGGTTGCCCTCCCCCGCCGGCACCAGCCCGCCGACCGTGTGGCGCGTGCCCTGGAAGGCGTGGACCCCGACGATGCTGGACAGGAGGCTGGTACGGACCACGCGGCCGAACCCTGTGCGCTCTCGTTCCAGGAGTGCGGCCACGATGCCGTAGGCGGCGTTCATCCCGGCGAGCAGATCGCCGATGGGTACGCCGACCTTGGTGGGATCACCGGCCGCACCGGTGATGCTCATCAGACCCGCTTCACCCTGGGCGATCTGGTCGTACCCTGCACGCTGACCCTCTGGACCGTCGTGACCGAAGCCGGATATCGAGCAGACCACCAGCCGGGGGTTGAGCTCACGTAGACGGTCCTCGCTGAATCCGAGGCGCTCCAGCGTCCCGGGCCGGAAGTTCTCGACGAGGACGTCCGCCTTGCGAACCAGCGCCTTGAGGAGAGCCTGACCGTCAGGGTCGGTCAGGTCAGCGGTGACCGACTCCTTGTTGCGGTTACACGACATGAAGTACGTAGAGATGGAGTCGTCACCGACGAACGGTGGGCCCCAGTGTCGCGAGTCGTCGCCAGTTGGCCGCTCGACCTTGATCACTCGAGCACCCAGGTCTGCGAGCATCATCGTCGCTTGAGGTCCCGCCAGCGCGCGCGACAGGTCTACGACAAGCAGGCCATCCAACAGCTCACTCGTCATCAGCACCTCCCAAGGAAATTACTTTGACATCCACGTAATATGTTATAACAGTCATAGAGATGCACGGCAAGAACGTAATCTGCGCAGGCACTGTGCAAAACTGCACAGATGCAGCGCGCACTCAGCACCGACGACCTGTTGGTTCTTCTTGCCGTTTCCCGAGGCCGCACCTTCAGCGCGGCCGGACTCGACCTGGGCGTCGGCCACACCACGGTCGCTCGGCGGATACGGTCCCTGGAGAAGGCGATGGGAGGCCGACTCCTCACCGAGGCCGCCGGCGGATGGGAGCTGACTCCCTTGGGCGAGGACGCGTGCAACGCCGCCCGCGAGGTCGAGGCGACCCTCTCCCGCCTGGGCAACATGGCCGAGGCGCGACCGGATCGGCTTCGCGGCCTGGTCAGGGTGAGCGCCCCAGAGATCTTCATGGTCGAGGTCGTGGCACCAGCCGTAGCTTCGGTGTCTGCACAGCACCCCGAGCTCCGCACAGAGCTCGTGTCCGTGACGCGTACCACGCCCCTTCACGGGCCGAGCACCGACCTGGACATCACACCGAGCAAATCACCGTCGAGACGACTGACCACACGCCGCCTCGCCGACTACCAGCTCGGCCTCTTCGCGGCACGCTCGTACCTGGAAGCCCATGAACCGATAGCGGCCAGATCGAATCTGCGAGCGCACACGCTGGTCTACTACGTCGAGTCGATGGTCCAGGTCGCAGACCTGGACCTGGTCGACCAGTTCTGGCCGAGAGACACCCGAATCGTCGGAGCCACCAGCGTCGCAGCCCAGGCCCGACTCACACTGGCCGGTGCTGGGATCGGCCTGCTTCCTGTCTACTACGCTCGCGGGTTCGAAGAGCTTCAACCCGTGCTCGGATCCGATGCCGTCGCAACGCTGAGCTATTGGATGACTGCCAGGCAGGCGAACCTACGCCGGCCGGAGACCGCAGAGGTCGCCAAGGCGATTGCTCTGCAGGCGGACAGGTTCTTCGGAAATCTCGATCCTTCGTGAGTTCAGAGGTCGAACTCGGCACCTTCCAGCGTCCGTTTGAGGTCAGCAAGGAAACGCCCGGCGTCGGCACCGTCGACCACCCGGTGGTCATAGGTCAGCGAGAAGTAGGCCATCGAACGGATGCCGATGATGTCGCCGAGCGCCGGGTCCGAGATCACCATCGGCCGCTTGACCACTGCACCTGGCCCGAGAATGGCGACCTGAGGCTGGTTGATGATCGGGGTGTCGAAGAGGGCACCGAAGCTTCCGATGTTGGTGATGGTGAAGGTGCCTCCGGTCAGCTCGTCGGGGCTGACCGAGTTCGTTCGGGTCCGGTGCGCGAGGTCGGCTATCCGGTTCGCGATCCCGGCGATGGAAAGCTCGCCGGCGTTGCGGATGACAGGTGTGTAGAGACCCTTGACCGTGTCGACGGCCATCGCGATGTGCTCGTGGTCGTAGTAGGTGACTGTGCCGGCGTCGACGTCCAGGCTGGAGTTCAGCGCGGGATGCCGCGGCAGCACCTCGGTGGTTGCCTTGACGAAGAACGGAAGGTAGGTGAGCTTGACACCCTCACGCTGTTGGAACGCCGCTTTGTGCATCTCACGCAGACGTGCGACCCCGGTGAGATCTATCTCGACGACCTGGGTGAGCTGCGCGGCAACCTGCAGTGACTCGGTCATACGTCGCGCGATGACGCTCCGCAGGCGGCTGATCCCCTGCGTCGTACCGCGCAGTTCCTCGCTCTTATTGGTGACACTGGGCGCGGGGGTCGGGCTCGGCTGAGGTGCCTGTGTGGTCCCGACGTCGGCGCTGTCCCCCACCGGCCGCTCGACGGTGTCGAGTGACGTCGCGGTGTCGTCGGGGACTGCGTCGGCGCCGGAGGTCGGGACTTCGCCGGCATCCACGGGCATCGACGATCCGATGACAGCGAGGGCGGCCCCGACCGCGATCTGTTCGTCCTCCTCGGCGAGTACGCGAAGCAGAACGCCCTCCGCGGGCGAAGGGATCTCCGTGTCGACCTTGTCGGTCGACACTTCCAACAACGGCTCGTCGACGGCGACATGGTCACCGGGTGACTTCAACCACCGGGTGATGGTCCCCTCCGTCACCGACTCCCCCAGGCTCGGCAGCTCCACGGTGACCTCGGACGCGTTGCCGGCGACATCGGCGTCATCTGCCTGTGGGGCGGTGGGTTCTACCTCGGGTTCAGACGGCGCTTCAGGCGGGGCAACCACAGACTGGTCACCGACGACCCCGAGGACCGCGCCGACCTCGACCGTCTCGTCTTCCTGCGCCAAGATCTCCTGCAGGATGCCCGCTACGGGCGAGGGGATCTCTGTGTCGACCTTGTCGGTCGTCACCTCCAGCAGGGGCTCATCGGCGGCGACGTGGTCGCCGGGTGACTTCAACCACCGGGTGATGGTCCCCTCGGTCACCGATTCACCCAGGCCGGGGAGCCTGATCTCAATGGGCATGCTGTTCTTGGCCTCAGTTCGTCGAGTTTGCGGTGGTCGGGGTCGGGGGTCGGGGGTCGGCGGCACCTTGTGCGCCGTCAGGATCGCGCCGCTGAAGCGGACGCGGTCAGCGTCCGGTCAGGCCGAGCGCGGCATCGACGATCGATCCGGTGCCGATCCCGTGGATACGGTGGGCGTCAGCGAGGTCCGATGACTGACCGAACTCCGTCACTCCCAGGCACCGGATCCGGTCACCCCTCGCTCCGGACAGGAACGACAGGGTGTGCGGGTGCCCGTCGAGGACGGTGACCAGCGGCGCAGCGGCGTGAGCGGGGAACAGCTCATCGATGATGCTGCCGCCGGTTCCCGGCGCCCGATCACCGCGCTGCTGGAACGAGCGGAAGACGAGGTCGGGGCTGGTCAGGCACACCACGCCCGCGACGATCCCGGTCTCGGCGAGGACCGCCGCGGCTTCCAGGACCTCCGGCATCATGGCACCGACTCCGACCAGAGTGACGTCGTCGGTTGCGGGGTCGTGCTCGGAAAGGCGGTAGCCACCGGCCACAGACTGACGGCGGCGACGTTCCAGCAGGTGCGGATCTTCCGGAACCCGGGCAAGAGCGGGGTCGATCGGCCGGGTGGAGAGCCGGAAGTAGGACGAGGTCCCGTCCTCGCGTCCCACCTGGTCCATCGCGTGGAGGAACGTCCACTCCAGGTCGCTGTGGAAGGCAGGCTCCCAGGCCACACAGCCCGGCTGTTCCAGGCCGATGGACGGCGTGGTGATGGACTGATGCGCTCCCCCTTCTGGGGCGAGAGTCACGCCGGAGGGGGTGCCGACCAGGATGGACTGGCCACCGGCGTAGATGCCGTAGGACCAGGGCTCGAGGGCGCGGGAGACGAACGGGTCGTACATGAAGGCGATCGGGATCAGCCGCTGCCCCCATCGACTCCAGGTGGCGCCGAGCTCGCCGAGCAGTCCGACGAGATTGACCTCGGCGATGCCGAGCTCGATGTGCTGGCCGTTGACCCGCTCGGACCACCGCAGGACACGCTCCGCGTCGTCGGCGAACCAGTCGTGGCGGTCCTGGACGGACCACACGCCGGTCTTGTTGATCCAGCCACCGAGGTTGGTCGTGGACGCTACGTCGGGACTGCAGGTCACCACGCGTTGCGCGGCCTGCGGCGCGTCACGCGGGAGATCGGCGAGGAGACGGCCCAGCGCGGCCTGGGTGGAGATGGGCTTACGGTGCGGGTGCCCGAGCTCGGTCGGGACGGTGAATTCAGGAGTGGACTCGACCGGTGCACGCTTCAGCGTGGCGGACCGAGCCGAGCAGAGTGCTCCTTCCGCGGTATCCGGTCCGAACGCCGTCCATGGGTCGTCGAGCGAGGTCTCGGAGACGGCCGCGAGCTGCTGCATCTGACTCTCGGTCAAGAGCGCGGAGTGGTTGTTGGGATGTCCTTCGGTCGGCAGTCCCTTGCCCTTCACCGTGTAGGCGAAGACCACGGTGGGGCGGTCGGGAACGACCGAGTCGAAGGTGTCGACCAAGAGGCCGAGGTCATGCCCGCCGAGGTCCCGGATGATCTCGGTGAGCTCGAGCGGAGCCAGGTCTCGCAGCAGCGCCTGGAGTGCATCGCTGCCGCCTCCGCTCAGGATCCGATCAACGATCTCGGAGGAGTCTGCCCGCAGCATCCTCTGGTACTCCTCGTTCGGCATCTCCTCCAGGCGGCGCTGGAGATCCTGTCCGCCGGGGCGCTGGAAGATCTCGGTGATGCGGCGTCCCCACTTGACGGTGAGGACCTGCCAGCCGGCTGCCGCGAACATGCCCTGCAGCCGCTCGATCTGGATGTCGGGGACGACGCGGTCGAGTGACTGGCGGTTGAGGTCGACGACCCAGAGAAGCTCGCCGAGCTTGGCGACTGCAGGATCGGCGACGGCCTCCCAGATGGCACCTTCGTCGAGCTCGGCGTCGCCGAGGAGGCTGATCATCCGGCCGCCGGTCGGTGTCCCGGGGAAGTGGGACCGGAGGTACCGGTGGGACATCGCCGCCCACAGCGTGGCGGTGGCGCCGATGCCGACCGATCCGGTGGAGAAGTCGACGGTGTCGGGGTCCTTGAGGCGGCTCGGGTAGCTCTGCAGCCCACCCTTCGCCCGCAGGGTGGGCAGATAGCGGGGGTCGAGGTCGCCAAGGAGGTAGTTGATGGCGTGCAGAACCGGCGAGGCGTGCGGCTTGACGGAGACCCGGTCGTGGGAGGTGAGCTCGTGGAACCAGAGCGCCACCATGATGTCGACCATCGACGCCGAGGAGGCCTGGTGGCCGCCCACCTTGATTCCACCCGAGCTGGGGCGGCCCCGGTTGGCGGCGTCGACGATCGCGGCGGAGAGCCAGAGCACCCGCTGAGCGATGGCGCGCAGGGTCTGCTCGTCCACGCTGGCCCCTGTTGACGCCGTGTCGGCGGTGCGGGTGTGGGCGATCTGGGTCATGAGGTTTCCTTTCCTCGGTGCTCAACCGTGCGAGCACGTCGGTTTCTTGTGGTCAGGTCAGCCGGCCAGGCGCGGCAGCAGAGGATCGGTGATGAAGAGGCCCACGTCCTCCCCCGTCAGCAGGAGGAATCCGAGAAGGAGCAATGCTGCCCCTGCCAAGGAGAGGTCCTTGTTGAAGTGGAGCTGCTCCATCAGACGGACCTGCGGGTCCTTCTCCGTCCAGAAGTTGTGGATGAAGATCGCCGTCGGAACAAGGAAGCAGAACAAGGCGAGGGCCGCGACATCGGCCCACAGGCCGAGGATCAGCATGAGCGAAGCGGTCACGAGCAGAACACCGGTCGAGAGCACTACTGCGCGAGCAGCTGGAATGCCCTTCGACTGCACGATCTGCGTCATGTCCGTGGTCGCCGTGAGGTGTCCGATGCCGCCCGCGACGAAGATGAGGGCGAACAGGATGCGGCCGATCAGGATGATGATGTCCATAATGCTCCTCGATTCTCAGGACGCCGCGGCCACCGGGCCGGCGTCCATGACCTGCACGGGGTCGTTGACAACAGTCATGATTCGGGGGACCTTTCGACAGGGATCAAGGTGTCTGCGGCGGCACCGTCCTGGGTGCCATCGGCAGCGTTGCTCGGATGAAGGCGGCGTCTGATGTCCTCGACGAGACCCGGGTTCTCGGCTCCGGAGAGGTCCCCGGGGTCGCTGTCGAGCGCGGCCGCACGCATGGCACGGCGCATCAGCTTCCCCGAGCGCGTCCGCGGCAGTGCGTCGACGCGGATCAGCTGCTTCGGCGCAAAGGGTTTGCCGACGTTGTCCGCGACAGCGGTGCGGAGCCGTTGAGCAACGGCCTCCTCGGCGTCGCTGCCGGTCAGCTGCGCTGGGTTGCGAGCCGTCCAGAAGGCCCAGACCTGCTCGCCTCCGCTCGGGCCAGGGACACCGACGATCGCGATGTCGGCGACCGCTTCGTCGTCAGAGACGAAGGACTCGATCTCACCGGGCGCGATCCGTTTGCCGCCCACGTTGATGACGTCGTCAGATCGTCCGAGGATGAACCAGTTCCCGGTGTCGTCGACCATCGCGTGATCGCCGTGCACCCACAGTCCGGGGATGGTGGACCAGTAGGTGGCGATGTAGCGCTCGGGGTCCTTCCACAGGCCGCGCGTCATGCTGGGCCACGGCTGGCGGCACACCAGCTCCCCGATCGTACCTCGGACCGGGCGACCTTCCTCGTCGACAACGTCGACGTCCATGCCGAGGGCGGGACCGCCGAGTGAGCAGCTGGCGATCTCCTCGGCAGGGTAGGGAGAGAGGAAGGAACCTCCTACCTCGGTGCCACCGGAGAAGTTGATCACCGGCACGCGTCCTCGGAAGATGTCGCGGGCGAGCCAGTCGTAGGCAGCTGGATCCCAGGGCTCGCCGGTGGAGCCGATGATCCGGACACTCGACACCTCGGTGTGAGGGGCGCCTTCTGGGCTCGAACGCAGCGCACGGATCAGGCTGGGTGAGATGCCGAGCATCGAGACGTCATGCCGCTCGACGAGCTGCCAGAGACGCTGGGTGTCGGGTCTGTCGTGGGAACCCTCGTAGAGCAGAAGGGTCCCGCCGTTGGCGTGGGTGCCGAAGATCGACAAGGGGCCCATGATCCAGCCCATGTCGGTGATCCAGGTGAATGTGCGTCCCGGAACGATGTCGAAGCCGTACGCGACCTCGCTCGCGACCTTCACCAGGAACCCGGCGTGGGTGTGCACGGCGCCCTTGGGCTTACCCGAGGTGCCCGAGGTGTAGCCGAGGAGGAGGGTGTCCGATGCGGCTGTGTCCTCGATGATGTCGTCGTCACCCGAGCCGACCACGTCGTCCCAGGCGACCTCCCCCAGCTCGGGGCGCAGCGCCGTCTTGCTCGTTCCGCTGGTCGACAGGTTGTCCACGACCACGACGTGCTCGATGGTCGGGCATGTGCCGACCGCCTCCCGGACGTTGGGCAGGAGGGCGAGCTGCTTGCCTCGACGGATGGTGCCATCTGCCGTGACGATCACCTTTGCCCCCGAGTCCTGCACCCGCGCGGCGACCGCGCTGGCGGCGAACCCGGAGAAGAGCGGAACAGCGATCGCGCCCAGGCCGGCGATGGCGTACGTCGCCACCACGGCCTCGGGAATCATCGGCAGGTAGATCGCGACAGCGTCTCCCCTCCCGATGCCACGGGCCCGTAGCCCCGACCGGATCCTGGCGACCTGTTCCTCGAGCTCGGCGAAGGTGAACCGGCGTACGTTGCCCTGCTCGTCCTCGTGGACCAGCGCTGTGGCCGCCGGTGTCTGGTCGGCCCACCGGCCCACGCATGCCTGCGCCGCGTTGACCCGAGCCCCGGGGAACCAGTCAGCGTGTGGAACCCCGGCGCTCAGGTCGAGCGGCTGGTCCCAAGGTGTGCTGAACGGGATCCGCAGATCGGCGATCACATGCGACCAGAAGGCACCCACGTCCGAAGTCGAGACCCGGCGCAGGTCGTCGACCGTGGTGACGCCCAGGTTGCGCATGAGCCTCGCGACATTGGTCGTCTCCATGTGCTCATCGGTCGGGTGCCATACGTAGCTGCTCACCGGGTTCTCGCTCCTTCCGGTCTCGGACGTGGGTGCCATGGTCATGTCAGCGCCCCAGGATCTGGGTCAGGGCGGCAGTCAGGTCGTCACCGGGAGTGCTGCTGACGGTCTGGCTGCGCCAGGCGACGTGGTTGTCCGGGCGAACCAGTACGGCGCCGCCGTCCTCGACGCCGCGGTAGGTCGCCCAGGTGCCGTCGACGTCGCTGGCGTCGACGCCGATCTTGACGACGTCGATGGTGATGCCGAGCTTGGCCTGTGCCTCCTCGGCGGCCTCGGCCCACTCGCTGCCGGTCTCGTCGGTGATGAGCACCAGCGAGCCGTACGCACCGAGGTCGTGGGTGGAGACGCGTTCGCCGCCGCGGTCGAGCCAGGCGTGCGGGAGGCGGCTGCCGGGTCGGGTGTTGGCCTGGTAGATGCGACCCATGTCGTCGCGGGCGATCGGCTCGGTGCCGTCCTCGACCACCGCGTTGCTGGTGTAGGTGAAGCCGATCTCGACGTCGTGAGCCTGGAACTCCCACGTCTGCGTCCCGATGGCGACCTCGGCACGAGCACGAAGCGCACGGCCGAGGCGACTGTCGGAGAAGAGCGTCTCGAAGGCGGCCTTGTTGACCTCGACGGGAGCGCCGGGGACCAGGCCGATGCCGGCGTCGATGACGCCGTGGTTCATGAACGCCAGCAGAGCCCAGTCGGCCCCGTCGATGCTGACCGGGAGGCGCTCGGCCTCGTAGGTGTCGAGCAGCTCCTCGCCGGCCTCACCCTTGATGACCTTCGCGAGCTTCCAGGTGAGGTTGTACGCGTCCTGGATGCCGGTGTTGAGCCCCAGCCCACTGGTCGGCGGCTGGCGGTGGGCGGCGTCGCCGGCGAGGAAGATGTTGCCGAAGCGCCAGCGGTCGGCGTGGACTCGCTCGAGGATCCAGTGGCTGACCTTGTGGACCTTGGGCTCGATGTCGGGGAGCTTCAGCATCTGCTTCATCCGGGGGATGATGGCTTCCTCGTTGAAGCGCTCCTCGTCGTCGGTGCCGAAGGCGAAGTGCAGGACGAACTCCTCGGAGTCCTTGCCCCAGGTCGGGCCCATCTGGACCACGACGCCTGAGCCCCAGGAGTCGGCGCCCTCAGGGTTGAGGAACCAGTTGATCAGGGTGCCGTCGTCCCAGTAGTCGGAGAGGTCGCAGGAGAAGTGGGTGCTGACCATGTCGACCATGTCGGTGGGGCCGAGCATGTTGGCCCCGAGCCGGGGACCGACGGTCCGGCCGCCGTCGGCGGCGATGACGTAGCCGGCCTGGACGGTGTAGGTCCGGTCGGCGTCGTGGTCCTTGATCGTGACCCGAACCCCCTGCCCGCTGTCGTCCCAGTCGAGGACCTCGTGGTGGTAGCGGATCTGCCCCGGGGCGCGCTGCTCGGCCTGGGCGCGAAGCAGCGGCTCGAGGCGCAGCTGCGGGTAGTTGGACGAGATCACCGGGCTGTCGGCCTCGTACCGCTCGCGAAGCGATCCGCCACCGAAGGCCTCCATCTCGTGGATCACCTTGCGGTCGAGCGGGCCATCGCCACCCATCGATGTCGTCCAGCGGACCTTGCCGAACTTCTCGAGCGGCGCACCGACCTCGTAGATGGCATCGGCCACGCCGTGCTGGCGGAAGGCCTCCATCGTGCGCTGATTGAGGTAGTGGGCCTTGGGGAGGAGCGAGGTCGACTCGTGGCGCTCGACGAGGAGGTGCTCCACGCCGAGATTGGAGAGGAAGATCGAGGCGGAGAGGCCGCAACCGCCTCCGCCGATGACGAGGACGGGTACCTGGATGTCGGTCATGACCGGTGCCTTTCAGTGATGGGTTGCGGTGAAGGCGTGGCGCATCTCGCCGATGCCTTCGATGGTGGTGGTGAGCTGGTCGTGGACGCCGATGAGGCGCCGAGGGTCGCGGGTCCAGCCGACGCCGTCGGGGGTGCCGGTGAAGATCAGGTCACCAGGACGGAGCTCGACGGTCGCCGACAGTGCGGCGATCAGCTCCGGGATGCTGAACAGGAACTCGCTGGTGCGCGCCTTCTGCATCTCTTCGCCGTTGAGTACGCAGCGGATCTCGAGATCCTCGGGCTGCGAGAGCTCGTCGGGAGTGACCAGGCACGGGCCGATCGGCGCGAACCCGGCGAAGGACTTGCCGAGGTTGAACTGCTGAGGATCGGGAGGTCGCAGCTGGGTCTCCCGGTCGGAGAGGTCCTGTCCGACGGTGAGGCCGGCGACGTGGTCCCAAGCCTCGTCACGGCTGATGTTGCGGCCGCCAATGCCGATCACCACCACGAGCTCTGCCTCGAAGTCGACGGAGCCCGACGGGAGAGCGACGGTCGTGTAGGGGCCGGCGACCGCACTGGGGAACTTGGTGAAGACCATCGGCTCCTTTGGTAGCGCGATCCCGGCCTCCTCCGCGTGGCCCCGATAGTTCAGCCCGATCGCGAAGACCTGACCCGGTTTGGGTGAGGGCGGTCCGATCTCCAGGTCGTTCAACGGGCGGGAGTCCAGATCTCCGGGGCGCCAGGTGGCGGCCCAGTTCCGAAATTCCGTCCAGTTGGCGTACACGTCCATCGGGTCGGCGGAGAATCGGCCTGCTGAGGCTGTCTCGATGTCGACGGTGCCGCCGGATGTACCCAGGGCAGCGCGCCCTGCGATGTTGTACAGGCGCATGGTGGTTCCTCCTAGTGGGCAGGCTCTAGCAGGGCTACGACGGCGCAGCCCAGCAGATGAGGGGTCGTCTCAGGTGACGAGCGACGAAGAGGTCAGTTCCTGGATGAAGGTCTCGACGGATCCGGGCTCGCGACCGAGGACGTCGTGGACGGTCGTGGTGGCGAAGTCCGCGGCACCGTCTCCGAAGCGGGTGAGCATCTCGCGCAGATGGTCGGCCTCCCATTCCGAGAGGCCCCGGGACCGCATCCGAGCGGAGACCTCGCTCGGCGAGCTCGCCCTGACCGTGGCAGGGACGCCGGCTTCGTCGATGATGTGTGTGAGCTCCAGGTAGGACACCGACCTCGGCCCGGTCAGCACCAGGGTTCGACCGTCCAGGTCCTGGTCGGCGACGCACCGGGCGATGACCTCGCCGATGTCTCTGCAGTCGATCGCGTTGATCCCGGCGCCGGCGATCGGATCGGAGACTGCTCCCGTGCTGCGCGCCTCCATCAGTACGCCGGCGACCAGCCCCTGCATGAAGGCGTTGGGCCGGACGATGACATGCGGCTGACCGAGCCGCGCCATCTCC
Source organism: Nocardioides sp. NPDC006273 (assembly GCF_040613495.1). NCBI lineage: Bacteria > Bacillati > Actinomycetota > Actinomycetes > Propionibacteriales > Nocardioidaceae > Nocardioides > Nocardioides sp. NPDC006273. The sequence continues at coordinate 105,407 of NZ_JBEXSD010000006.1, forward strand.
TGCTCGACGAGCCAGTGCTGCCGGCATGCGTCGGGTCCGTCGGGGGCGATCAGGGATCCGGTGCCCGACACCTTGACGACCCGGACATCTCGGCGAGCCGCGTCCCCGAGGATGGCCATCTGGGTCTGCGCCATCTCAGGTCCGTGCGGGGTGAGCAGGACCAACGAGTCGGCCTCGTCCAACCGGTGGTTCAGCCACTCCCGGTCGCCCAGGTCACCGATCGCGAGCTCGGCCTCCCCAGGGAGCGCCGCCGCGGCCTTGGCCTTGTCCCGCGCAACGGCGGTCACCGGCTCGCCGGCGGCGAGCAGAGCAGCCACGACGCTGGGTCCGAGCCTGCCGGTAGCGGCCAGAACGAGAGTGGTCATCGCCGATCCTCCGAGTCTCAGAAGTCGATCACGACGGCGTCGGCCGGGATGTCGTCGTTGATCGGGCCGTCGAGGCGACGCCAGAGCTCGTAGCCGTTCTCACGGGTGATCCGGCCGTTGTCGTCAAGCTCGAAGATGTGGACGATGCGCATGCTGACCTCGGTGCCGGCAGGGAACGGGCAACCGGGAACGTTGTTCTCGACGTCGCCGACCAGAGTCATCTCCGCGATGCTGTCGTCGACCACAGAGTTGCCGGTACCGAACCGGCTGACCTGGATCATCTTCGTCACCTGGTAGGACTCGAAGAGCTTGAGGTAGGCCTCCTTGACCTCGGCCTTGTCCCGCAGCAGCACACCCCGCGCGGGCACCTCCCACACGATCGTCTCGCCATACAGGTCGATCGCCTTGTCGATGTCCTCGGGGTTCTCGTTGTGGAAGTGCGCATCCACGACCGCCAAATTCCGCTCGACGATCTGCTCGGGCGTGAGGGCGGCTGCATCGGTGGTGGTCATTGGGGCTCCTTGAGCTCACGGCGATGTTGTGATGCCCACCACACTGCCTGATATCTGTTATAACAACAACCCCTTGGCCAAACTTTTTTCCGAGACCTGAGCCGGGCCCCAGAGCGGCAGCCTGATATAACACTCCGAGAGGAGGTTTTGAGATGAGTACTGCGAGCGAACCACGAGGCGTACGGCCTGTCGAACGTGGCGCGTCCGTGGCCGACATGGTCACCAACGAGATCCGGCGCTCGATCCTCTCCGGCGACCTTCGCCCCGGCGAAGAGTTCTCCCTGCGCAAGCTGGCCGAGCGCCTGGACGTGAGTTTCATCCCCGTCCGCGAAGCGCTGCGCCGCCTCGAGGGACAGGGCCTGGTCGTCGTTGGTAAGGGCCGCAGCTCCTACGTCGCCCCTCTCAGCCACGACGACCTGCACGGCATCTACCGCCTTCGCCGGCAGCTAGAGCCCGAGATCGCCGAACGGGCCTGCCTCCAGATCTCCCCCGACGAGGTCAGTCGGCTCGCAGAGGTGGCCCACTCCTTCGCCGACGCCGATGCCAACATCGACGATGTCTACGAGGCCCACCACGACTTCCACCGCGCCCTCCTCGCCCCAGCCGCCACCGCCTGGGACCTCGCCACCCTGGAGAACCTATGGCGCGCCGCCGAGCGCTACATCCGCCTCGCCTTCAGCGCACGCGACGAGAACCCGTACGAGCACACCCACCGGGCTCAAGCACATTCAGAGCTCGTCGACGCCTACCGCGCACAGGACCCCGAGCGAGTACGCGCCGCCACCCTCACCCACCTCGACGAGAACGAGTCCATCGCGCACGGCGCGATTCTCTGAGGCATGCGCTGGGTTCCCATGCACCCGGACAGGACAGTCCGACTGTTGACCAGCGATACTTCACTGATCACGCCCTAAGCACGCGTGTTGCTGAGTTGCACCCCTACGACATCCCCCACGTCGTCGCGAGCCCGATCGTCGGCGGACTGACGCCCTATCTGAACTGAATAGCCGAGGAGAGAGTCAACACCGTTCGGACGCACGAAACCCTCGCCCCCGTTGGGCACATCACCGGTGAGAACCGGAGGCAACGGGAGCCAGATTCACGCCTGAAGTGCCAGTACGAGGGCCTGACCTGGGGCGTTTAGACCGGTTCATGTCCCCCCTCGCGCACAAAGAGAAGCCCCAGGGAAACCTGGGGCTTCTCGCATTTGACGGCCGTGGTTGCGGCGGCCCGGAACTCGTCCGGCTCAGCGCCTCAGCTCACGCTTGAGGATCTTGCCGGTCGCACCCTTCGGGAGCGCCTCGAGCACCTGCAGGTCGCGGGGATACTTGTACGCCGCCAGCCGCTCCCTGCAGTGAGCGGTCAGCTCCGTCGGGCCGATGCTCGCCCCGGGCTTGAGAGCGACGAAAGCGACGACCTCCTCCCCCAAGCGGTCGTCGGGGCGGCCGATGACGGCGGCCTCGACAACGTCGGGATGCTCGTAGAGAACCTCTTCCACCTCGCGCGGATAGACGTTGTACCCACCGCGGATGACGAGGTCCTTGAGCCGGTCGACGACGAAGAAGTAGCCCTCGTCATCCTGGTAGCCGAGGTCGCCGGTGTGGAACCAGCCGTTCTTGATCGCCGCCGCGGTGGCGTCCGGGCGGTTGTAGTAGCCCTTCATCACGTTGTGACCACGCACGACGATCTCGCCGACGTTGTCCTCGCCCGGCGGCAGCGGGTTGCCCTCGGTGTCGACGACGCGCACCTCGACACCCCAGATCTGCTTGCCGACCGAGAGCACCTTGCGCTGCTCGGCGCTGACGTTGAAGGTCGTCGTGCTCGCGGTCTCCGACAGCCCGTAGCCCTCGAGGATCACGACGCCGGGGACCTGTGCCTCGAACTCCCGGATCACCTCGCCGGGGATCGAGGCGCCGCCCGAGATGCACGCCCGCAGCGCCGAGAGGTCACGGGCGCTGAGGTCCTCCTGGAGCAGCGCGACGTACATCGTCGGTACACCGGCGAAGATCGTGCACCGATGCGCCTCCAGAGCCTCGAGCGCGACCTTCGCCTCGAAACGAGGCTGGAGCACCAGGCTGGCACCGAACCGGACGGCGTTGTTGAGGACGCTGGAGAGCCCGAACACGTGGAAGAACGGCAGCACCGCCAACGTGACGTCGTCGGCGCTGACCCGGAAGAGCTCGCCCGCGACGGTGCAGTTCATGTAGAGCTGGAAGTGGGTGAGCTCGGCACCCTTCGGCTTGCCCGTGGTGCCGCTGGTGTAGAGCAGCACGGCGGTGTCGTCGGAGGAGGTCGCGTGGACGTCTCCGTCGTCCTCGGTGGCCAGCAGATCGTCGAACGAGCGCGCACCCTCCGGCACCGCGCCGCCGTGGCTGACCACGTAGGTCGGTACGCCGCCCGCCGATCGTGCTCCGGACATGCCCGTCGCGGCCAACGGCTCGAAGGTGACCAGCAGCCGGGCATCGCTGTCATGGAGGTGGTAGCCCACCTCGGGACCGGTGAGCAGCGGGTTGAGCGGGACCATCGTCAGGCCGGCCTTGAGGATGCCGAAGTAGCAGAAGAGGAACTGCGGCAGGTTCGGCAGCTGCACGGCGACCTTGTCACCCGGCTCCAGGCCGAGGGCACGCAGCGATGCCGCGACCCTCCCCGAGAGAGCGTCGACCTCGGCATAGGTGAATGCCGCGTCGCCGGCGTGCATCAGTGGCTTGTCAGGCCGCGCGGTCGCAGACTCCCGCAGCATGGTGGCGAGGTTGAACGACATCGGTTCTGTTGCTCCTTCGTTGTGAGGACGGGCTCAGGGCACCACGACGGCGAGCGACTCGACCACGCAGGCGGGCTTGTCGCCGCCGTCGCGCTCGACGGTCACCCGGGTGGCGACCTGGTAGCCGAGCGAGCTCGGCGTGACGGCGAGCAGCTCCACGCCGGCACGTACGCGGGAGTCGACCGGCACCGGGGACGGGAAGCGCAGCTTGTTGGCGCCGTAGTTGACGCCCATCTTCACGCCCTCGACCCGGTAGACCTGGGAGGCGAGCATCGGCACCAGCGAGAGGGTGAGGAAGCCGTGCGCGACGGTCGTCCCGAACGGGCCCGACTGCGCTTTCTCGGTGTCGATGTGGATCCACTGGTGGTCACCGGTCGCGTCGGCGAACAGGTCGATCTGCTTCTGGTCGACGGTGTGCCACTCGGAGTGGCCCAGGTGCGTACCGACCGCAGCCTCGAGCTCCTCGATGCCGTTGAAGGTCCTCATGCCTTCGGCCCTCCCGCGACGTAGAGCACCTGGCCCGATACGAACCCAGCACCCTCGCTGGCGAAGAACGAGACCGCGTGGGCGATGTCCTCCGGCTTGCCGGTGCGCGCCACCGGGATCTGTGCGGCCGCGCCCTTCTTGAAGTCCTCGAACGGTACGCCGACCCGCTCGGCCGTGGCCGCGGTCATCTCCGTCTCGATGAAGCCTGGGGCGATGGCGTTGGCAGTCACGCCATAGCGGCCGAGCTCGAGGGCGAGCGTCTTGGTGAAGCCCTGGACGCCGGCCTTCGCGGCGGCGTAGTTGGCCTGACCACGGTTGCCGAGCGCCGAGGTGCTCGACAGGTTGATGACCCGGCCCCAGCCGGCCTCGCGCATGTGGCTCTCGACGGCGCGCGTCAGCAGGAACGAGCCGCGCAGGTGCACGCTCATCACCGAGTCCCAGTCCTCGACGCTCATCTTGAAGAGCAGGTTGTCGCGGATGATTCCGGCGTTGTTGACCAGGACGGTCGGAGTGCCGAGGTCGCGTACGACTCGGTCGACGGCACCGGCGACCTGCTCCTCGTCGGCGACGTCGGCGCCGACGGCGATCGCCCGCCCACCGGCGGCCTCGATCTCGTCGGCCACGCGCTTGCAGGCGGTCTCGTCGAGGTCGAGCACGGCGACGGACATCCCGTCGGCGGCGAGCCGCTTGGCGACGCCGGCTCCGATGCCGCGTGCGGCTCCGGTGACGATGGCGGTTCGGGTCATGAGTTCACTCCTGAGGATGTAGGGGAAAGGAGAGGACGAGTCCGGCTCACGAGAGCCGCTCCAGCACCATCGCCATGCCCTGGCCACCACCGACGCACATGGTCTCGAGGCCGAACTGCTTGTCGTGGTGCTGCAGGGAGTTGATCAGGGTGCTGGTGATGCGCGCACCGGTCATGCCGAAGGGATGACCGATCGCGATCGCCCCGCCGTTGACGTTGAGGCGGTCCTCGGCGATCCCCAGCTCTCGTGCCGAGGCGAGCACCTGGGCGGCGAAGGCCTCGTTGATCTCCACCAGGTCGACGTCGTCGACGGAGAGGCCGGCCCGCGCCAGCGCCTGCCGGGACGCATCGACCGGGCCGAGGCCCATGATCTCGGGCGAGAGGCCGCTGATGCCGGTGCTCACGATCCGGGCGAGCGGGGTCAGGCCAAGCTGCTTCGCCTTGGTGTCAGACATGATCACGACCGCTGCGGCGCCGTCGTTGAGCGGGCAGCAGTTGCCGGCGGTGACGGTTCCGTCAGGACGGAAGACCGGCTTGAGCGCCGAGACGGCCTCCAGGGTGACGCCCGCGCGGGGGCCGTCGTCGGCGCTGACCACCGTGCCGTCCGGCAGCGTGACCGGGGTGATGTCCTTGGCCCAGAAGCCCTCGGCGATGGCCTGTTCGGCGCGGTTCTGGCTGCGTACGCCGAATGCGTCCTGGTCAGCCCGGGTGACCCCGTTGACCTGAGCGACGTTCTCGGCGGTCTGGCCCATCGCGATGTAGAGGTCGGGAAGCACTCCCCCATCTCGCGGGTCCTGCCAGGTCTCGCCGCCGGCGGCGAGCTTCTCCGTACGCGCCTGGGCGTCGTCGAACAGCGGGTTCTGGGTGTCGGGCAGACCGTCGGCGTTGCCCTTGAAGTAGCGGCTGACCGTCTCGACACCGACGGAGAGGAAGGCGTCGCCCTCCCCCGCCTTGATCGCGTGCAGGGCCATCCGGGTGGTCTGCAGGCTCGAGGAGCAGTAGCGGTTCACGGTGGTGCCGGGCAGGTGGTCCATCCCCGCCAGCACGGCGACCGCGCGACCGAGGTTGTTGCCGGCCTCACCGGCGGGCTGGCCGACGCCGAGCATCAGGTCGTCGATCTCGCGCGGGTCGAGATCGGGCACCTTGGCCAGGGCTGCCTGCACCATCTGGACGGCGAGGTCGTCGGGGCGCATGTCCTTGAGCGACCCCTTCACCGCCCGACCGATCGGCGAGCGAGCAATGGCGACGATGACTGCTTCAGGCATGAGATCTCCTATTACAAACTAAGCAGTTGCTTAGTACGGATTCGCATAGCCTGCCGCAGTGATCCCGATCACGTCAACCATCCCGCCGGATCGCGATCTCTCCGCGACCGGCGATCAGGCAGGACTCGTGACGGCGCTCACCGACCGACCAGGCCGGCGATGAACAGCTCCGCGAACGATCTGCCCACCTCCTCAGCCGTGAGACGACCGGTCGGCTTCAGCCACATCGGTAGGTGGTGCACGGACCCGAAGAAGTAGTCGACGCACAGTTCCGCGCTCACGTCGCCACGGAAGACGCCGCTCTCCTGACCTTCGATGATCAGTCCACGGAAGGTCTCGTGGTAGCGGCGACGCTCGCGACGTACCTCATGCTGCTTCTCCGTACTCATCTGATGCAGCGAGCGGAAGAAGATAGTGGTGCCCTCGAGGTTGTTCGCCGTGGTGACGACCACATCCGCGCAGGCTGCTCGCAACCGGTCCTCGACCGGGCCCTCCTGCACGACAACCTCGTCCAGCCGCTCCATCTGCATCCGAAGCACCCGGCCGTAGATCTCGTAGAGCAGGTCTTCCTTGGAGTTGAAGTAGTGGTACATCGCACCTTTGGTGACACCGGCAGCCACCACCACGTCTTGGACCGAGGTGCTCTCGAAGCCCTTCTCCGCGAACAGCTCCAGGGCGGCGGCGAGGATCCGCTGCGGCACGGTCTTGCCGTCCACCATCGACGGCGGCCGACCGGTTCTTCGCTGCGCCTGCACTGCCAACGGACCAACCCCCTCGGGACGACCCACAGAGTAACCGAACCGGCGGGTTGCAGGTCCTGGCCTGAGGTCATGACCCGGTACGGCCCGGGGTACTGGCCGAATCATGTCCATTCCTCCACGGCCGCGCGCCCGTTGACGCAGATGTCCATGTCACTCGCAGAACGCTCGACTCGCCTCAGCAGCCGCGCGCGCAAGCTGCCCTGGGGCCTGGCTCTGAGGGCGGCGGGCGCGGGGGCCGTCGCCTTCTGGGTCGGCGCCGTCTTTCCGGGGCCGGCCGGCGAGTTCCCCTACTACGCCCCGCTGGGGGCCGTGGTGGCGATGTCGTCGACAGTGATGGGCTCGGTTCGCAACGCCGTCCAGAGCGTCGCCAGCATCTGGCTGGGCTCGGCCATCGCGCTGGCCACGGCTGCGGTCATGGCACCCAGTGAGTTGACGGTGGCCCTGGTGATCGGCCTGGGGACGGTGGCGGTGAACTGGCGTCTCCTCGGCGGTATGGGCCAATGGGTCCCCACGGCAGCCTTGTTCGTGCTGATCATCGGAGCCAAGGATCCCGTCGCGTTCGTCAGTGCCTACGGCGGGCTCACCTTGATCGGCGCCGCGATCGGCGTCGTGGCGATCCTGCTCTTCCCCCAGCTGCCGCTCGGCCCCGCGGAGGAGGCGATGCGCGACGTCCGCGCAGAGGTGATCGTCCAGCTCCGCCAGCTGGCACACGCCCTCCACGGCGACCGGCCACCGACAGAGGCCGAGTGGCGTGAGCGCCGAGCACGGCTGGAGCCCGCTCTCCAGCGTATGCGAGACGCGAGAGAGCTCGTCCTGGAGGCGTCACGAGCAAACCGGCGGCTGGCACATCACCAAAGCCTCCTGCAGAGACAGTTCGAGCAGACGGCAAGCCTCGAGCGGGTGTGCGTGCTCGTCGAGGGCCTGACCCAGCTGCTGGAGGAGGAGGAACGCGCGGAGAACGAACGCGTCGGGCTCGGCCCGCAGCTGCGGCCGCCCACGGCGCGAGCGTTGCTCGCTTTGGCGGACCTGGTCGACTCGGGAGACGGGCGCACCGTGAAGATCGCCGCGATGGCGGCCGCGCGCGAGACCCTGGACGGCCTCGTCGACGAGATCCATGCCGTACGCGTGGGCGAGTCCTCGGACGACGAGCTCTTCACCGCAGGCAGCATCGTCACCAACATCCGGCGGTGCCTGGAGACGCCGCGACCGGTGGGCGATGAAGAGGCGGCGCTCGGGTGAGACGTTCCGCCTAGGCCTCGGGCGACGCGCCGCGCCGAACGAGCGCCTTGGTGGCGGGCCCCTCCAGGACCTCCCCGCCGGCCGAGAAACGCGAACCGTGCAGTGGGCAGTCCCAGCTCTTCTCCGCGTCGTTCCAGCGCAGCGCGCCGCCCAGGTGGGTGCAGAGCGCGACGACGCTGCACGTACGGCCCTCCAGGTTGGAGGCCCCGACCGGCAGAACGCCGTCACGACCGACGGCCCCGGCCCCGTCCGCGGTGGGAGTGTGCGCCGTCGAGGACTCGGCCCGCACCAGCGAACGGGTTGCGGCCAGACCGACACCGACGTTGAGCGACGCGATGCGGGCCGCGCCGCGCGGGCGCGTGATCCGCCGGCCCAGCACCTTCGCCCAGCTGGGCGTCGAACCCAGGATCTGGCCGGCGATGGTTCGCGCCGCGGCCACGCCGTTGGTCAGGCCCCACTTGTCGTAACCCGTGGCCAGGTAGATCTGTCCGCCGCCGCGGGGCAGCTTGCCGACGAACGGGATCCCGTCGTGGGAGGCGTAGTCCTGGGCGGACCACGCGTGCGTCTCGGCGGCTCCCTCGAAGTGTCGCGCCGTCCACTCCCGCAGCTCGTGGAGCCGGCTCAGCTCGGACCCGGTGCGGCCGACGACGTGCCCGGCACCGCCCACGAGGAGCCGCGGCCCGGTGGTGGCGTCCCCGGGAACGCCGCGGATCGACCTGCTCGATGCGGCCACCGAGATGTACATCGCCGGCGGCGGCTCGACTCCCTCGAAGGCGAGGAGGTAGGAGCGCTTGGGCTCGACCTTGGCGAAGTAGAGCCCACGATCCAGCGTCGGCACCCCGGTCGCGAGCACGACGTTCTCGGCGTGGAGCACCCGTCCGTCGTCGAGGGTGATCTCGGGCTCCCCTCGTCCGGACACACCCATCACCCGGCGGCCCTCGTGCACCGTCCCGTCGTGGCCGCGAAGCTGCGTGGCGAGGGCACCGAGCACGTCCATCGGGTCGAACTGGGCCTGGTCCGCCAAGACAGTGGCACCCACGAGCGGGAACGGAACCTCGAGACGGTCGGCCCAACGTACGTCCAGACCGAGCGAGGCGGCCGCCTCATGCTCTTCGCGGACGCTGGTGAGCTCGTCGTCGGCACTCGCATAGGTCACCGCGTCGCGGGTCTGGACGGGGACGTCGTGCTCCGCGCAGAACCCCAGCAGCCACTCCATGCCCTCGCGGTTCGCGTCGACGTACGCCTCTGCGACACCGCGTGACTGCGCGGACAGGATCTGGGAGAGCCTGGTCCCCTGAAGCAGCGAGAGCTTTCCCGTCGTACGACCCGTGGTGCCCGAACCCACCCGGCGTGCCTCGACGACGCCGACCCGGCGCCCGGCACGTGCCAGCATCAGGCCGACCGTCAGCCCGGTGATGCCTGCGCCCACCACGACATCGTCGAACCGGTCGTCGTCGGGGAAAGGGTCCGGTGTCGGGTTCTCAGGGTGGTCCTGCCACATCGCTCGCATGTCTGCCAGGTACCCGTTCGGCGAGTCGGTCAGGCTCGGTCCGGCTGCTTCGTACGTAACCTAGGTGCCAGAAGACCGTCCGAGCGCACCCTCCCTACGCGACGAAACGGGGCGAGTAGCCATGACCGCGGACCTTGCCTACGTGGTGGCCGGCGCCAGTCTGCTGCTGGCGATCGTGCTCCCCGACCTGCTCAGCCGGTGGGCGATCTCAGCACCGATGGTGCTGGTCGGGGTCGGGATGCTGATCGGGCTGACCCCGCTTCCCGACGGCCTGCCGCTGGACCCGCAGGACAACCGGGCCGTGATCGAGCACACCACCGAGCTGGTCGTCATCGTGGCGCTGATGGGTGTGGGTCTGGCGATCGACCGCCCGCTCGAGGTCCGCAGCTGGACGAGCTGGCGACAGTGGTCCCCGACGTGGCGGCTGCTGGTGATCGGGATGCCGCTCACCATCGCCGCGGTCGCGACCCTCGGCTGGGCCGCGGGTCTGCCGCCCGCGGTCGCGCTGCTGCTGGGCGCGGCGCTGGCGCCCACCGATCCGGTGCTCGCCTCCGACGTCCAGGTGGCGGGCCCGCAGACCGGTGGCCACGAGGTCGACGAGAGTGACGAGCTCCGGTTCACGCTCACCTCGGAGGCCGGTCTGAACGACGGTCTCGCCTTCCCCTTCGTCTACGCCGCGATCCTGCTCGCGACCGAAGGCGCCGTGTCGAACTGGGCTCTGGAGTGGGTGGGCTTCTACCTGGTGGCGAAGGTGGCGATCGGCGTCCTCGCCGGGGTCGTGGTCGGAAAGGTGCTCGCCTACGTCGCGTTCCGGTCCAGCAACCGGGCCCTGCGGGTGGCGGAGCGGGGCGAGTCTCTGCTGGCGCTCGCGGCACTGGTCGCGTCGTACGGCGTCGGCGAGGTCCTTGGTGGCTACGGCTTCCTCTCCGTCTTCGTCTGCGCCATCTCCTTCCGCTCCGCGGAGCGGTCCCACGACTACCACGCCGCGATGCACGAGGTGGCCGAGCGGCTCGAGCGGCTGCTGACGCTCTTCGTCCTCCTCATCCTCGGCATCGCGCTCACCCGTGGTCTGCTCGATGCCCTCGACTGGCGGGGAGTCGCCATCGGACTGGCGCTGATCCTGGTGGTCCGACCGGCTGCGGGGATCGTGGCGCTGGCCCCATGGCCGACCCGGGGCAAGGGCAAGGTCCGGCTCACGCGGCCCGAACGCTGGACCGCGGCGTTCTTCGGAGTCCGCGGAATCGGGTCCATCTACTACCTCGCGTACGCCGCCGGCGAGGACCAGTCACTGGCCCAGGACTGGCTGTGGTCGACGGTCGTCTTCACCGTCGTCGCCTCGGTGCTCCTCCACGGGATCCTCGCCACCCCGGTGATGGCACGCATCGATGCCGGCCGGCGGTGACCTCCACCCCTACGATGGGCGCGATGTCGATGAACAGCTCGCCGCGCCGTCTCCTGCTGGTCGTCGACGCCCCCTCCCTCCTGCACCGCAACCACCATGCCCGCGCGCACACCCGGATGATCGACCGTGCCGGCCGGCCCGCCTGGGCGCTGCACGGGATGCTGCGGCAGATCCTCGACTCGATCGACGCCTTCGCGCCCGACGCGGTGCTCTTCGGCCTCGACGACCGCACCTCCTCCGTACGCAGGGACGCCTACCCCGACTACAAGGCCGGACGCGCCGAGAAGGACCCGATGCTGGTCGAGCAGCTCGACCGGGCCGGTGCGATGCTCGACGCCCTCGGGCTCACAACCGTCACTCCCCCGGGCCTCGAGGCCGACGACGTGAACGCCTCCGCCGCGGCGTGGGCGGTCCGCAACGGGTGGAACTGCGTCGTCATCACCTCCGACCGCGACGCGTTCGCGCTGATCAGCGACCACACCCAGGTCCTGCGGCTGATCAACGGCGGCATCAACGGCTCACCGCTGCTCAACCCCGCCCGGCTGTATGCGATGTACGGCGTGCCGGCCACGCGCTACCTCGAGTACGCCGCGCTCCGCGGTGACGCCAGCGACAACCTGCCCGGCGTGAGCGGCATCGGCGAGAAGACCGCCGCAGCCCTCCTCGACCAGGTCGGCCCCATGGAGCGGGTCTGGTCCGACATCGACGACAACTCGGGTCGTGAGGTGACGGCTGTGCTCGACACTTGGGCCACCGGCGCCGGCGTACGCCGCATCTCGGCACGCGTCGTCCGCGCACTCTCCGCTCCCGGCGCGCGAGAGCGCTACGAATTCAACCTCCGCATGATGGCCTGCCACGAGGACCTCGACCTCCGGCTCACCCCGGACATCCCCGGCACCCCCGGCCTCCTCCCCCTCGACCTGGACCGGGTCTCGCGCGTCGTCGGTTTCCTCGGTATCGAGGCGACCACGTCGCTGGCACAGCGGGTGCTCAGCACCAATCCAGCCTCGGTGGTCACCTAGACCGATTAGTCGGCTCAGGTGAGCTGAGGCGAGAGGGCGGAGTCGAGGTCGGCCATCAGGTCCTCCGGGCTCTCGAGGCCGATCGAGAGGCGTACGAGGTTGGCTGACGGCTTGGCGTGGGCGGCGACCGGGCGGTGGGTGAGACCGGCGGGGTGCTGGATGAGCGAGTCGACGCCGCCGAGCGAGACGGCGTGGGTGAAGAGCTCGACCGACGAGGTCAGGCGGGCGGCTGCGTCGTATCCGCCGTGCAGCGCGATCGTGACCATGGCGCCGGGGCCGTACATCTGCTTGCCGACCAGGCCGCGATCGTCGTCCTCGCCCGGGAAGTAGACGCGCTCGACCTCCCGGTGCGACTGCAGCCAGGTCGCGATCTCGATCGCGCCGGCCTGCTGGGCACGGACGCGGGTCGGCAGGGTCGAGAGGCCGCGGTGCAGGAGGTAGGCACCGAGCGGGTGCAGGAGGCCACCGGTGACGGCCCGGACCTGACGAAGCCGCGAAGCGGTCTCCTCGTCGCAGGCGATCACGCCACCGACCACGTCGCCGTGCCCGCCGATGTACTTGGTCGCGCTGTGCAGCGACATCGTCGCCCCCAGCGTGAGCGGGTTCTGCAGCACCGGGGTGGCGAAGGTGTTGTCGACGAGCACCGGCACGTCGCCAGCGGCCGTCACCACGGTGGCGATGTCGACGAGGTCGAGAGTCGGGTTGGCCGGCGTCTCCAGCACGACCAGCGCCGTGTCCGGTCGGACCGATGCGGCGACCTCGTCTTCGGTGCAGAACGTCACCTCGACGCCGAGCAGGCCGGAGGCGAGCAGATGGTCGGTGCCGCCGTACAGCGGGCGGACCGCGACGATGTGCCGCTTGCCGCTGAAGGAGGTGCTCGCGATGATCGCCGCGGTCATCGCGGCCATCCCCGAGGCGTACGCGACCGCCGTCTCGGCCTGCTCGAGTCGCGCCAGCGCCGACTCGAAGCGCGCGACGGTGGGGTTCCACAGCCGCTGGTAGACGAACCCGCCGTCGGCGAGCGGCTCACCGCCGGTCGCCATCGCCTCGTACGAGGCCCCGCCTCGCTCGATGTCGGGGAGCGGGTTGGTCGAGGAGAGATCGAGCGGGAGGGCGTGGACGCCGAGCATCGCCAGGTCCTCCCGTCCGGCGTGGACAGCGATCGAGTCGAGCTGGGAGTTCGCAAGCGGCATGCCAAGATGGTGGCGAGAATCCCAAGATCTGGCCATATTGATTGCTGAAGATCCCGGCAGATACCCGATACTGCCATTTCCGAGCAATCCGACCGACAACCGAGGGTGTCCCAGTTGGCGAAAATACAACCCCCTGCAGCCGCCCTCGACGCCGTCGACCGCGGAATCCTGCGCGAGCTCGGCGACAACCCCGAGCTCACCAACAAGGCCCTCGCGACCCGTCTCGGGATCGCCGAGTCGACCTGCGCCTACCGGCTGCGGGCGCTGCGCGACAACGGCGTCATCACCGGCCGCCGCCTCGACGTCGACACCCGCACTCTCGGCTACCCGCTGCAGGCAGTGATCAAGGTCCGGCTCGGCAGTCATAGCAAGGAGCACGTCGAGAAGCTGTACGACGACCTGGTCCGGACCCCGGGCGTCATCCAGGCCTTCCACGTCGCCGGCGCCGACGACTTCCACCTCTACGTCGCCGTCGAGGACGCCGAGGCGCTGCGCGACTTCGTCCTGCAGCACGTGACCGTCCACCGCGTCGTACGGCAGACCGAGACGTTGCTCGTCTTCGAGCTCCGCGAGGGGCCGGGCGTGCTGCCGCGCGACCCGGCGTAGATCTTGGACTTACGCGGTTCCGTCAGTCGTCCTCCATGCGGAAGCCGACCTTGAGCCCGACCTGGAAGTGCTGGATGTCGCCCTCGTCGACGTGGCCACGGATCTGGGTGACCTCGAACCAGTCCAGATGACGCAACGTCTGGGAGGCGCGGCCGAGTCCGTTGCGGATGGCGTCGTCGAGTCCGACCTCGGAGGTTCCGACGATCTCGGTGACGCGGTAGGTGTGTGCAGACATGATGCCGCCCCTTCTCATGGTGGTTGTCGTACAGGCCGAGCTGAACCAGCTCTGTACCCACCATGGGCGCCAGGTAGAGACCGCGCAAGGACCCAGCTACGGGGCGGTCAGCCTCGTGACTCGGCCGCGACCCGGCGCTCGTGCAGGCGCTGCTGGGCGGCCGGCAGGTAGACCAGGCAGGGCGCGTCGGCTTCCGGGTGCTTCTCCTTGAGGTGGAAGATCCAGCGGTCCATCGCAGCCATGTAGCCGTTGTCCTCGCCGGCACGATAGGTGGACCACGGCCGGTCGCCCTTCGTCGTGCAGACCGTGCAGGCCACCTTGTAGACGAACTGGTCGTCCTCGCCGACGTCGATCTTCACCTTCGCGAGCGGCCCGGCCTCGACAGCCGCCTTCCGCTCCCGCGCCGAACGACTCGCCACCATGTCCACCACTCCCCTGACCGATCCTCGCCATGCCCGGACCGTCGGTCTCGAACCTCATCCACAGCCTAGTGTCCTGCGCCCACGCCTCCGGCATCGCTCGGCCGACGTCCCCGAGGTCGGCGGGGCCGGGTGCGTACACGTCCCCCTACTGGGTCGGTAGCTGCTGATGCAAGAGCTCCCAGGGTACGCCGCGGCCGATGCAGCTTCCCGGTGATCCGATCGGCCTACGCCGAGCAACAGAGCAGGTGTACCCACAACGAAATCGGAGCTGTGATGAACCTGACCTTCGTGCGAGGGGGACGTCGGCTCGTGGATCTGGGGCATCGCGATCAGGCAGCTGCTACAGCACTTCCGTGGCAAGCGGCTGCCGGTGCCGGTGAGCGCGGATCTGATCGCCGCGACCGCACACGTGGTCCGGAGCGCGGAGGACGAGCTGCTGGTCGCCGTCGAACACGGCGACGTCGGCACCGCGATGCGCACGCTGTCGCCCGAGCTCCGCGCCGTCATCAAGGCGACCGTCATCGTCGGCGTGGTCGGAGTGCTGGTGCTCGTGCTGATGGAGCGCGTAGCGCGCTGGCCGTGGACGATGTGGCCGCTGGAGGGCATCACGATCGGGCTCCTCGCCGCGGGGACGGCCTGGTGCTTCGACGAACCGGCCGCAGAGGTGGTCGACGCCGCACCGCGACACCTGACCTGGCGCACCGGGGCCCGGGCCACCGGGGTCTCCTCCTGCTGGTCGTGTGGGCGGTCGCCGTCCTCCGGGCCCGCGAAAGCCACTTCGGCCACCCGTGGGCAGTCGCACTCCAGGGCGTCGCCGCCATGATCGCCTCGGCAGCGTACGCGACCTGTCGGCGTGCCTACGGCGAACCGACACCGGGACGGACAGTCGGGCTCGTCGTGGTCCCCGCCACCGTGTTCTGTGCACTGATCCGGCCACTACCCGACGCCCTGCCGCTCTTCCCCTACGCCGACGGCAGCGTCGGGTTCGGCCGATGGGAGACATCCATCGGCCTGTGGTCGACCACGGCCGGCGTCGCGACGCTCCTCCTGGCGCCGCACTGGCTGACGCCCGCTGGTGGCGCTCAGAGGCTGATCGCGGCGAGCAGCGTGGGCTGGAGCAGAACGGCCAGGCCGAGCGCGATCACCAGGGTTCCGACGACCTTGGCGAGCGCCGCACCGTGGCGCCAGTTCTTCTCGGCGAGGAAGACCACCGCGATGGCCGCCATCCAGACCAGGTTCATCAGCCCGACAACGAACAGCACGGCCATGAGCGCCCAGCAGCAGCCGAGGCAGAAGGCACCGTGGACCGCGCCGGTGCGTAGCGCGCCGACCATGCCGCCGCCGAAGTCGTGCGTCATCAGGAACGACATCGGACTGCGGCACGCACGCTGGCAGGCCTGCTTCCACCCGCTGAACTGGTACGCCCCGCAGACGACCAGCACGGCGCCGCCGAGCGGCGCGATCCAGCCGGTGTCGTGAGCGACGTTCCGGAACGCGACCAGCACCGCCAGCGGCACCAGCCCGGCGGCGGTCCACACGATGAGGTAACCGGCCCCGAAGGCGATGCTGGACACGGCACTCTCCCTGCGGCGCCGCGCCACCATCCGGTGCAGCAGGACGATGGGCGCCACCGTCGGGAACATCATCGCGACCATCATCGTCGCCCACATCGCCAGGAAGGTGGCGGCGCTCATGTCGAAGGGCATCATCGCCGTACCGATCGCGCCCAGGCCCGACGCCATGTGTCCCATATCGGCGGCCCAGCCGACCGTCGACCACCAGGCGATGGCGGCCAGCGTCAGCAGGACGCCGACTGTCACCAGCGTCGCCCGTGCCTCCAGCGCCCGGTAGGCCGAGCGGGGCGTATCAGTCATGTTCGGGGAACCACCCAGCGCCTACACGGCAGCGAGCCGGTTCTCGCTCGACCACTCGACGTCGGCCAGGTACGAGTTCTTGTTGGGGTGCTCCATGGTCACCCCGTCGGCGTCGACCCGCAGAGTCGACGTGGTGCCGATGAGGCCGTCCTGGAAGATGAAGCCGTCCTTGAGCAATATGTGCGGCTCGTGCCGCTCGCCGGTCACCGGGTTGCTGAACGCCTGCCAGGTGACGTCGACCTTGTCGCCCACGCGTACGCGCGGGTTGCCGTCGGTCTCGGTGATCTCGATCGACTCGAAGAAGGGGCCGTGGATGTCGGTGAACGTCGAGGCGAGGATCTCCCACGGAAGACCCGGGTCCTCGGCGGTGAGGATCGGCACCAACGCCTGCTGCTGCTCCTCGTTGCCGTCGATGAACAGCACGAGTGCGCCGTTGCCCTCATGGATCGCGCCCGGCCACTTGGCCCCGGCGATCACCTTCGCGCCGGCCAGGTCGACCCCATCCTTCTCGCCCTCGGTGACGGAGAACGCCACCACCCCTTCGCACATGCCGTACGTCGGGAAGCCGCTCAGGTTGCAACCGCAGCCGAGCTCGCAGTTGCACGCCTCGTAGTACTTCGCCTTGATCCGCCAAGCCATGACAATCCCCTCTCTAACGAGCTGTCGGAAACGGTTCATCCCGTCCGCGAGAGGGGGCGTTCGCCCCGGCAACTAGACCTTCATCCCAGCGTAGGAGCGCGTGGACCGGCCGGAATCATCAACGTGGGGTATTCGCCGCGGGAACCGACTTCGACGGATCAGAACAGCCGGTAGAAGCGCCAGAACCCGAAATTCTCGATCGGGAGGACCTCGAACCCGCGGAAGCCGGCGGCCTCGCCGTAGCCCTGCAGCGTCGATGCGCGCATCACCGTTCCGGTCCCGACACTCGGGGGCGAGGAGAGCCCATCCGGCAGACACACCAAGAGGCTGAACCCGTACATCAACCGCTCCATCTCGTCGCCGTCCGGAGCGAAGCTGTCCGCCACGGCCTCGTCCATCACCACCAGCGATCCTCCGGGCGCGAGCGTCCTCCGGACCGCGCTGAGCACCTCGACCGGCCGAGGCATGTCGTGCACGCACTCGAAGGCGAAGGCCACGTCGACCGTCCCCTCCTCGAGGGTGGCTGCGTCCTGGCACACGAACCGCACCCGGTCCTCGACCCCTGCCTCACGGGCGTTCGCCACGGCCATGTCGACCGAGGGCTGGTCGATGTCGATGCCGAGCACGGTGGCCTCGGGGTAGGCGCGCGCCAGGGCGATGCTCGACCATCCTCCGCCGCTGCCAACGTCGAGGATCCGACAGCCCGGATCGGCGAGTCTGTCGTGGACGATGGGCACGCCGGCCAGCGCCGGACCGAGCTGCTTCTCGTACCACGGACGATTGCCGTCGGCCTGGGCCTGCCGAGCGTCATCGCCGAGGTCGTCCCAGCTGACCCCGCCACCGTTCCGGTACGCCTCGAGCAGCCGAGGCAGCGCCGGCCCGACCGCCCCGAACATCCGCGCGATGGGCACCAGATAGGCCAGGCTGGTCGGGTCGGTCATCACCTCCGCCGTGCTGGCCGGGATGGTGAACCGCCGATCGTCGGGACCGCCGTCGGTGTCGACCACCAACAGCCCCACCACCGCCTGCTGCTCGAGCCACTCGCGCGCGTACCGCACCTGTGTCCCCGTACGCCCCGCCAGCTCGACCGCACTCGCCGGCCCCTCGCCCGCCAGGGAGCGATACCAGCCAAGCCGGTCCCCGATGAAGACCGAGACGATCTCTACAGTGCCGAGCAGCGAGCCGAAAAGGCGCTCAGCGACGTCATCTGCCGTCTGCCGCGATGCATCCATCGACCCATCGTCACCCCGGTTCACGATCACTTGAGGAGCCCGTTCGGGCATTACTTGGTTTGAGGTACGACCCTTCGACCTGATCGGTACAGTCAGTTCCGGTTCAGTCCGAACCCGTGCGCCATGAGGGCGTTCTCGTGATGCGACTCGACTGCATCTTTCTCCAAGGAAGAGATCGACGGCCCGAACGCACGTAGAAGCATGGACCGAGGTTCGTGTTTCTAGGCCCTGACGGCCACGCTTGTCGCGCACAGCCTTGATCGGCGACACCTTCAGGACCAACGAGAACGGGCCGATGAACACCTTGATCCTCAGCGACCTCGACGGCACGCTCCTCGGCCCCGGCGCGGCGCTCTCGGCATCGACCCGTAACGGCATCAACGACCTCGTCGCCGACGGTTTGCTGTTCACGTACGCGACCGCCCGCTCGTACGTCTCCGCGGCCCGCGTCACCGACGGGCTCGACCTGCGGATCCCGGTCACCGTCTCCGGTGGCGCCTTCCAGCTCGACCCGCACACCGGCGCGATCCTCAACGAGGAGCGCATTCCGGACGACGACCTGGACACCGTCATCCGGCTCTGCGAGAAGCACCGGGTTCCGCCGATCGTCTACAACGGTACGCCGACGGCCGAGCGGGCGACGTGGGTCGAGGGCGAGGAGTCCGAGGGGATGTGCCGCTTCCTCGCGGACAGGGTCGGGGACCGGCGGTTCCAGCCGGCCACCGACTGGGCCCGTCTCCCCCGCGCCGGCGTCTTCTACGCCACCATCATCGGCGCGGCACCAGCGATCGCCGCCCTGACCGCCGACATCGCGGCGGCCACCGACAGCAGGCTCTCGCTCATCGCGCAGATCGACACGCACCACCCGCAGGACACCTACCTGGAGCTCAGCACCGCGCGGGCGACCAAGGCCCACGCCGTCGCCTGGCTGCGCGACTACCTAGGCGTCGACCAGGTCATCGCCTACGGCGACAACCTCAACGACCTGCCCATGTTCGGGGCAGCCGATGAGGCGTACGCCGTAGCCAACGCCGCATCGGAAGTCATCGCCGCCGCCACTGAGGTCATCGGCTCGAATGGCGACGACGGCGTCGTGGGTCATCTCACGACGGCCTGGTCCCCCGATGCACCGGTGGCACCTGTCGAGGCGGTCAGTCACTCCGTAGACGGCGCGTTGAGCGATGTGAACGTTACGTAAGTGGGCTACGGGACGCCGAGCGTCGCTGAGATGGCCCGCGTGTAGCTAGATTGCCTTCGTGACGAATCCAGAGCAGTCCCAGCACTTTGACCTGACGCTGGACCATCTTCTGACCGCGGCTGGCGTCGCGGACAACACAGCTCTGTTGTTGGTGCGCCACACGTACAAACAGGACGGTCTTCGTGGTCCGGCCGACATGAAGCTCAACAATGTGCTCACCTACACGCGCGAGCAGAATCGCACGGGCAAGATCCCTGCGAACCCACCACCGCTCTGGCTGACGTTCATCGCCGATGGTGGCCGCAGGTCACGATTCGTCACCGCCTACGAGAACCACGGCCTGGTCGACGCCCCAGAACACATCCCGTGGAAGCGGGCACAGGAGCATCGCTGGTTCGATCTTCGACAATCCGATTTGCTGGCCAGTCTGCGAGATCGGCTGGTCATCGAATGGACGTCGGACACGATCAACTGGGCGAAGTCCGGTAAGAGCGCCGACGCGATGCGAGTTGTAGAGATCGCCGACCCGGAGGTCGTTCCGTTTCCTGGATACGACCGGTTCGTCATCGACTACCCGACGCTTCAGACCCTCATCAACGACTCCCGCTACGCCAGTTGGCGCACAGCGTTGGCCGCCGTACAGGGGATCTATCTGATCGCAGATCAGAAGACCGGCAAACTGTACGTCGGGAAGGCCGACGGCAGCGAGCGGTTCCTCGGCCGCTGGACGGCCTACGCGCGCGACGGGCACGGCGGGAACGTCTTGCTCAAGGAGATGGCCGCCGCAGACGCCACCCATCCTCAGGACTTTGTCTTCTCGATCCTGCGGGTCTTCGACCCGACCGCGCCGAGGGCGGAAGTCGATGCCGCCGAGTCGCACTACAAGGAAGCGCTTCTGACTCGCGTCCACGGATACAACAAGAACTGACGAACTACCCCGGATTCGGGACAGCTCAGCGGCACAGTCGGACGGCTGCCCCACCAACGGCCAACTTCGTTGCCCGTGACCAGTCAGGTGCGCCGACAGTGAAAGCTGGCATTGGGAGTTCACCGAGCGCGATCTGACCTACGATCAGATTCCTGCGAGCTCGCGGCGGTTCGGGATGCATTTGGTTCGACGTGACGGACCGCTAGCAACCCATCCGACCGCAAGCCATTCCCCGTCCAAGACCTCAGGACCATCATGGAAAATGAGATTCAGCTCATCAGTGACGGCGACGGCCTAGCGATCATCGGGGATCCGGCCGCGGTCGAACGGTTCCTGGTCTCCGAAGGACTGACTTCGACCGATCTGGGGTTAGAACGGCTCGGGTCAGCCCTAAACGTATGCGCAGCAACAGCCCAGGCGGGTTCGGAGATCACCTCCAACTCGGGGCGCTGGGTGAAGTTGACCAAGGAGTCCGCGAACGCAATCGACAAGTTCGGCTTGAGGACAAGTTCGCAGAGCGGCCTCAGCACCGGCGTGCTGAGGGGAGACAAGGGTCAGATCAAGGGTTTCGTCGAGTTCGCGACGAAACCTGGATCTTTCTGGCCAACCCTGCGCTCCTCGCGGGCGCGGCCGGGATCATGGCGCAGGTCGCGATGCAACAGACCATGGACGAGAACACCGATTACCTCGCCACGATCGACGAAAAGGTCGACGACGTGCTCCGTGCACAGAAGGACAGCGTGCTTGCCAGCATGATCGGCGCGGGCTTCGTCATCGAAGAAGCGATGACCATCCGAGACAAGCGCGGCCGTGTCGACGAAGTCACCTGGTCCAAGGTGCAAGCCATGCCGGCGACGATCGCTGAGACCCAGGCGTACGCGTTGCGCCAGCTCGATGCGCTTGCCGAGAAGATGGAGAAGAAGTCCAAGGTCAGCGATCTTGCGGAGACCGCGAAGGATGCCGAGGCCAAGGCGCAGGAATGGCTTGCCGTACTTGCGCGGTGCTTCGGTCTGCAGGACGCGATCGCAGTGCTCGAGCTCGACCGTGTGCTGGACGCTTCGCCCGACGAGTTGGACGGCCACCGCCTCGGCCTCCAGACAGCCAGGAAGAATCGACTGGATCTCATCTCGCGGTGCACGGCTCGCTTGATGGCCCGCATGGACGCGGCCGCTGACAGAGCCAACACCAAGGTGCTGCTGAATCCGACAAAGGCGCCGGGCCTCGTGCAGTCGAGCAACCACGTCTCAAGTGCGATCGTGGCCTGGGATCGGCTCCCTCTGTCTCAGCAGTTCGACGAGCTGCGCGCAGTCCGACTCGGCGTACGGTCTCACCGTGGAGGTTTGCATGGCCACAGTGACCAACTCCTCTCGCTGCCGACGACGCTACGGCAGTTGCGAGCAACCGTTCGTCCGTGAAGGTATCGCGGTCCTTACCGAGGACGACTCCTCTTCTTCCATTCCTCCTCGGCCCTCTCGCCAGCGGTGTCGTGATGATCGCGCGGGATGCTCAAGATCGACGTGAGTTTCGACGCGCCGACAGGTCCGTTCGCGCGAACGAGGTCCTTGACTGTGAGGATCGACAACGCAGCCTGATCCTGTTGGGCTGTTGCCGAGGATGACGGGACGTGACCCTGTCCTTGACTGGCCCCGGGTG